>MQUF01000020.1 GCA_001914235.1 Desulfobulbaceae bacterium DB1 | reverse complement strand
ACCTGAATCCGTGAGGTATCCCGGATTCTCCCTAAAAATTGTGGGGCGCGAAAAAATTTCAACACCGCGACCGCCAGAAATTTATATATTGCCAGCATATTGCTGGTAAATTGGGACATCGTCCCCGTTGTTCTTTGAAAAATTGCTATATTTGCCTGTTTTTAGGCGTATTTTCCCGGCAGGGCCTGCTGTTCAGCCACTTTCCGGCAAATTTCTCTTCTGTTCTTGCATTAGCCAAAGGCAAGCCGGTTATAAACGGCCTGAAACGAGTCAAATGCGCAACAGTGGCGGCTGAACCGCAGCTTCAGTTTCCTGCCGGTCTCAATCAGTCTGGCTGCACGGTACATGAGTTCCTGAATAACGGTACGAATTCTCCTGCGCTTTGCCGAGTGGCGCACTGGTGAGCGATCACCGAGAAGGCCAAGCTGGCCGATAAACCGCAAGATGTTATAAGCCAAGCCGGCCAAGGACATGATCAAGGAATTGGTCGCAAATTTTCCCGAAGGCAACCGCTCAAGATCCATGTCGGTTTTAAATTCGCTGTGAAACTGCTCGCTTGTGCCGTGGTCCCGGTAGAGCTTGATGATCTCTTTTTCCGGCAGGTAAAGGGATGTCCACCAGCCCTCAAGTTCTATATCCGGCACCAGCAGCAACTGGCCGCGTTTGTCAATGGTACGTTCAATCACGCGGACGATCAGGCGGGTACTGAACTCCTTGCCCTCGTGCTCCTGAAGCTGGTTGAAACTGAATACGGCAACCCGTTTGCCGCGTCGTGGTTCGCTCACTTCTCCTTCTTGCAGCCCACGGGCCAGCCAGGCGGGAAGGTCCTGCTTGCGGGGATTCCATTTCAGGATGTAATCGACCTTTTTGTGGCCATAAAGCGTTGCTCGGGTCTCGACAGCATCGTGTCCGGAGTCAAGCCTGAATAACAGTGACTTTTTGGTTAAAGACTTGGCACGGGAGATGGTTTCCTGCAGAAAAGGAATAAAATTGTTTTGGCTGTGCTGGCTGCCCTCCCGGAACTCAAGATTAATACACCAGCCTTCCTCTCCCATGTAGGCGGCTATTGGCGCATAGCCGTCATAACCGTGATAGGTATGCTTGGAACCTTCTTTTTTGGTGCCGGAGTTGTCCATGCAAAAGACGTCCATATCGACGGCGACATGACCCATGGCCAAGGGGGTTACTTTTCCTTTGGCATTGCGGATGAACTCCGTGTAGGTGGAGGAAGCAATTGGCTGAAAAACTGTTGCGGTTTCGTCAAGGCGCTGGCGCAAGGTTTCGGGCGAAGGAACCGCTTTGATGCCAAGTGATTGCTGGAAATACCTGTCGTCTTTCATGTCGGCAATGGCTTCGAAATCGCTTTTGCCAAGCGAGAGGAGCCCGAGATAACTGCGAATGACATCTGTATTGGCAATGTCCTTGGTGTCGGGTATCGCCTTTTTCAGCTTGGCGTTCAAGCTGGTAAAGCGATTGATACCGAGCCCGATCAGGGCCAGGCCGGAATGAGAGGTATAAAATTCGTCCGATGAGCGTTCAAGAATAAATCGTTTCATTTTTTCACCTGCAGAGTGATGTTTTTAGACAGGCGAATATTGCAATATTTTTTGTTAAATTTCAACATGTTATTTGAAAATACAGACGATTTTTACTGCAAAAATTTCACGGATTCAGGTGAATGTCTTCACGTTGATACAACTCGTCAATAAAACTCATCAAGAAGTTATCAATAGAATCTTCACTGCATTCAGCATGATAATAAAATATTGGATTTTCTTTACTCAGTAAGCGGTCTAAATTCACGCCGCCAAGTTTCGTGTGATATTCCCACTCGGATAAATGATAACGAATTAAGGATGTTACCGTCTTTAAAAACACATGATCAGAAGTGTCAATGGAGCTATTGGAACTCTTTCCACACAGAGAGCAAATGCCCACCTGACCTTTCGATTGAATCATGGTTTTCAAAAACACATTTTTGGCGCACGAATCACATATTCTTTCCATCGATTAATCCAAGGCTAGCATCTATTAGGTAATTAAATGCATATTACAAAACATTTTATCCATGATAATCATTCAATAATTTTAAGCAAATAGCACACAGGGTCATTTCCTTGAAAATTAAACTTGAACAATATCGGGCTGTTGCGATAAAATTTCTTGAAGTGATATAATAATTCTGTCTAGCATGCTGCGGCAAACTTTACATTAACTATTTGAATTTGAAAGATTTTATGAACAAAAAAAGTCCAAAGCAACTTGCAGCGACTCAAAAAAACGGGGCCTGTCCCCATTCAGAAACAAAGAACCTCCACCATCGTGATCTTGAGGCGGGTTTCGGGGAAGTCTCTATCCCCGAGGCGCTTGCCGGAAAATACCCCAATGCGGCGCGGGAGACCGGCCGGCAATGGGTTTTCCCGGCCAGGGAAAGATTTGTTGATCCGCGTTCCGGCAAAGAGAGCGTCATCATGGCCCGTGACATCCAACGCCTGCAAAGCCCCCTTGACCGTTTGTGATTCCAAGCCGCATCATTGCCTGTCGTTTTTCCCAACACATATCCACCATAAATGATTCAAATGTTTGTGGAAGTCAAGCAGAAAAAAGACTCGGCCAACCATCTTTTTACAGCGGCATATTGCCGTGTTTTTTGGGCGGATTTTTTATGATTTTATTGCGCATCCGGTCAAGGGCCATGATCAGCCGCGGCCGGGTCTCTTCCGGCATGATGATCTCATCGATATATCCCCGTGATGCGGCCACATAGGGATTGGCGAAGCGGGCCCGGTATTCATCGATCTTTTCCCGGCGCACCTCCTCGTTGTCATCCCCGGCCGGCTTGCGCCGGTAAATAATGTTGACCGCTCCTTCAGGCCCCATGACGGCGATCTCGGCGCCGGGGTAGGCGAAATTGTAATCCCCGCGGATATGCTTGCTCGACATGACGCAATAGGCGCCGCCATAGGCCTTTCTCGTGATCAGGCTGATCTTGGGGACCGTTGCCTGGCAATAGGTAAAAAGCAGTTTCGCGCCGTCCCGGATGATGCCGCTTTGCTCCTGATCTTTTCCCGGCAGAAAACCCGGCACATCGACAAAGGTGACCAGCGGAATGTTAAAGGCATCGCAGAACTGAACAAACCTGGCCCCTTTCCGCGAAGCATTGACATCAAGAGCGCCGGCCAAATGGGCCGGTTGGTTTGCCACAATGCCCGCCACCCGGCCGTTGAACCTGGCAAACCCGACAACAAGATTCCGGGCATAGCCTTGCTGGATCTCAAAAAACGAGGACTGGTCGGCAACCAGCCTGATCAACTCCTTCACATCATAGGAAGCGCGGGGATCAGCCGGAATGAAACTGTGCAGACGGGCATCGCCCCGGCTCGGTTCATCGAGGCATTCCTTCACCGGGCTTTCCTCCAGATTATTGGCAGGCAGATAGTCGAGCAGCTCCCGGATCAAAAGGATGCAATCCCGGTCATCACGCGCCACCAGATGGCTGACCCCGCTCAATTCGTGATGGGTATGAGCGCCGCCCAGCTCCTCCTTGCTCACCTCTTCGTGGGTGACGGCCCGGATCACCTCCGGTCCGGTGACAAACATATGGCTCTGCTCCTCGACCATGACGATGAAATCGGTCAGCGCCGGAGAATAGCTTGCGCCCCCGGCGCAAGGCCCCATGATGGCCGATATCTGGGGAATAACCCCGGATGCCAGGGTGTTTTTCAGAAACAGCTCCGCCACCCCGGCCAGTCCGCAGACGCCCTCCTGTATTCGTGATCCGCCCGAATCATTGAGGCCGATGAACGGCGTGCCGAGCTGCATGGCCATATCGAGTATCTTGCAGATCTTTTTCGTGTTCGACTCGGAAAAGGTGCCGCCCATGACCCTGAAGTCCTGGGCATAGGCATGGACCAGCCGCCCATTGATCCGGCCGGAACCGCTGATCACGGCATCGCCTTCAACCAGTTTTTTTTCCATGCCGAAATCCGTGCAGCGATGGGTGACGAAACGGTCAATTTCATGAAAGGTGCCTTCATCAAAAAGCAGATCAAGCCTTTCCCGCGCGGAAAGAACGCCCTTTTGCCGATCGCCGGGGAGGCGCCCGCCTTCACTGGCCATTATTTTGCTGTTTCTCCGGATAAATTCCTCTAACGCGTTCTCACTCATCAGCCACCCCTCCCATCCTGTCGCCGATGGCCGGCCATGAGGTGTCAATGATACGGCAAACCTTGTCCTCCACCTGCTGCAACTGCTTCTGGGTGCGTTTCACCTCGACATAGGTTTCCTGAAAGCTGCGAAACAGCCGGGCGAGCTCAATCTCGTGACCCAGTGCGGCGGAGGCTTCCATGGTCAGATCATCGAGAATCTTCATGTCGTCCTCGGTGAAAACGTCATGGGAGGTTTTACTGACGTTCAGCACGCCGATACTTTCACCGGCGGCACTGAGAAGCGGCATGCTGATCAGCGAATTGTTCCAGTACTGGCTCGGGTCGGGCGAGCGGTCAAGATTTTGTTCCCGCTCGATATCCTGGATAAAAACAGGTTTTTTTGTCATGAAACAACGCCCGGAAACACTGTTTTCCGTAATGATCTGCTGCTGACCGAGAATTTTCTCCCTGTTTGCCCCGAAAGCAGCCTCCACCCGCAGCACACCCCGGTCAAAAATCATGATGGAACCTTTTTCAACACGAAGGCAGTCGATGCAGGCGTCGAGTATGGTATCAAGGGTTTGCTTGACATCGCTTGCCGCGGTGCTTCCGGCAATGCGATGCATGGCCTTTATCTTTTTCCGTTCAATCCCCATCTGCAGCATCAGTTTTTTGTTTTCCACCTGCATTCACTGCTGTCTTATAAAATTGTAAACAACATCAAATAAATAAAGGCTCGGAAGCCCCTTTTGGTTATAATGAATTTGCGAAAAACACTAACCATAACAAGGAGATCCGAGCCATGGCACATTATAACACAATTCTTAATCAAATTACTGCAATTCTTCCGAGACATGAATTTGAATGCCTTGCCCAAACACATCACGTTGGACAGAAATTCAGATCCTTTAACAGGTGGAGTCAATTTCTTGCCATGATGATTGCCCAGTTATCTTCAAGAAAAAGCCTGCGAGATTTGACAGACAATCTGAAAGCACAGGCAAACAAACTTTACCATCTCGGGATGAGAAAAACTTCACGAGCAACTTTGGCCCGTGTTAACGACAAACAGCCTGCTGAACTTTACAAAGTGATGTTTTACAAGCTCCTTGAGCGTTGCCAGCAGCATGCTCCCAAGCACAAATTCAAGTTCAAAGGCAAATTATTTCTACTTGATGCCACCACCATAAAGCTTTGCTTGTCCATTTTCCCATGGGCCAAGTTTCGTAAAACAAAGGGAGCCATAAAACTCCATGTTGGCTTAGATGCTGATGGCTACCTCCCGTCCTTCATGACTATGACAGATGGCAAAGGGCATGAAGTTCAGTGGGCGAAGGCTCTCAATCTGCCAAAGGGGTCATGCGTTGTCTTTGACCGTGGTTTTACAGACTACACCTGGTACGAATCTTTAATGAGTAATGGTATCTTTTTCGTTACCAGACTGAAAAGCAATGCCTTGGTCCAGTATTTCAAAAACCGGCCCGGCCGTAAATCTACCGGAGTTACTATGGATCGCCAAATTCAACTTGGCGATATTCCCCAAAAGCTTCGACTCATTGCCTATACAGACCCTGAAACTGGTATTGAGTATCGTTTTGTCACCAACGCAGATCATCTTCAGGCCAAAACAATTGCCGACCTCTACAAGGAGAGGTGGCAGATAGAACTTTTTTTCAAATGGATTAAGCAGAATCTGAAAATAAAAACTTTTCTAGGAACCTCTCAAAATTCTGTTCTTACTCAAATTTGGATTGCCTTATGCGTTTACCTGATCCTCGCGTACCTCAAATTCACCGCAAAAATTGGTATATCCATGCAGCAAATACTCAGGATTTTGCAGCTAAATTTATTCGAAAGGCGAGATCTCCTCGCCCTTTTAAAACCTCCAAAGCAGAAACAGCCTACGATTAGGCAGTTTCTGCTTTGGGGAAATTTATGAGACAGCAGTGACCTGCATTGCAAAACTTTCTTCATATCGGCGGCCGCTTTCATGGAGTGTCCGGCAAAGGGATTCCAGCAGCTTCCGGCCCAAGGTGTCCGACTGCCGCAGGATTTGGCGGAAACGGGGAAAGGAAAGCGACAAAAGTTGCGATTGTTCCACCGCCACCCAGTCGACAAGCGAAGGAGCCGGTTCAACCAGGCCGCCCGCGCCGAAATGATTGCCGGCTGTGATCTCCTCAAACAACTCCTTTTCCTGCCATGCCTCCAGACCGGTTGCCTCCAGGGTAATGCCGAGGATTTTCTCCTGCCGCACCCGGCCGGAAAGGACGAAGAAAATACGGTCCAGGGCAGACCCCTCCCGGACAACGACATCGCCGGGAGAAAAATTTTCTTTTTGCAGGGATGGCAAAAGCAATTCACATTCCGCCCCTGACAATTCAGCAAAAAAAAGGAGCTTCATAACCTCTCGGCATTGTTCAGATTGTTGCATTGGTGGCTCTCCGATCAGCGGACACTAGGGAAGAAAAAAAATGCCGTGGGGGAATTGGCGGCAGGAAAAGAAGATAGGGAAATTACACAATGGAGCGGCCGGACTTGTCAAGCGATGAATCAATAAAATTGCAATTTGCGAAAATTCATTTCTGAAACAAATTTTTATTTGATACAATCTGTTTGTTGATGGCATAATAAATATCGAGTTTTCTTTTTACTTCTATCCACGGAACCGATTTCATCACTTGAAGTGAGCAAAACAATGGCCAGTGAATCAGCGGACATCGACAGGAGAGGGCAGAAACGGTACATCATGCGTGAAGGCACCTATGCCTTTCTCCGCCCTCCTTCGAATAAAATCGGCCAGATAATCGACATCAGCATGTCCGGCCTTGCTTTCTGCTATTTTTCCACCAACGGTGCATCAAGGGATGCCCAGGGACTTGACCTGCTGGTTGAAGAAGGTCTGTGCCTGGAAAACATCCCCTATACCACGGTTAACGATTTTGTCCTTCCCAACGAGCAGCCTTTCAGCCAGATCACCATGCGCCGGCGCTGTATCAAATTCGGCCCCCTGTCCGTCAAACACAAGCAACATCTGCAGCAACTCATTGAACGTTACGGCTGCGAGGCCTGAAAACAGCAGCATACCGATTGCATACCCCCTTCTTCTTTCTCATATAGCCTTCACAAGGAGTTCCCATGGTTTCCAGAGAACAGCCGCTATTTCTTTTTTCCGATTCGGAAAACCAATGCCGCGACACTGCCGTTTTTCTTCCTGACGGTCAACTTTCCCCGAATCTCGTAGCCTATACGGAAACAATTTCCTGTCCGGCCGGAGAGGCGATTGAACTGCAGGACAGCCGTGCCTTTTATTATGTCCTGAAGGGCGTTATCGAGGTTTCCTATACGGCCCAGGACACAAAAATAACCGTTGCCTTACTGGGCGGCGGGAATTTCTTCGGCGAAATCGGTTTTTTTGACGGCGGCTCCCGGGTACGTGACATCCGAGCCACCGAGGATGCGGAAATATGCAAATTCGATCTCGCGGTTATCGAGAATCTTTTCCATGAAAATCCTGCGCTCTACGGTCGGCTGGTGACAAGCCTGACCCAGCGGATCTGCGGCAAATTCCGCAGAATACTCGAAGAAAACCAACCGCTTATCAGTTATGCCGCATCGCTTTCCACCCGTCGAAAAAGCTTTACCGAAACAAAGCCGATGCCGGCCAAACTGCTCAAAAGCCCCACCTGGCACCAGATCAGCAGTGAAATCGAGTCGGCCAAGGCCGAGCTGTTCAATATTTCCTACCGTCTCCAGGAAGACACCTCCTCGCAGATTCCGGATGAGGAAATCAGCCGCGACTGTTTCAAGGTGCTGGATGCCATCAATGAAAGCCTTGAATTTTATAAGGGCAAGATGGAAACTCCCCAGAACAGGGATTTGCTTTGGGGTTATATTTTCAAGGAGATCTTCCCCTATATCATGCGCAGCCGTTTCGTCGAAAGGGCGTATTACAAGCCCAAAGGCTATGCCGGGGATTTCCTGATGATGGAGCATATCTACCGCGATCAACCGGAAGGCGACGGCAAAGTTGGAAAAATCGTCGACGCCTGGTGCCTGCAGCGGCCCGGCGCCAAAGCCATCCGGGGCAGGAGAACTCTGCTCCGAACGCAACTTGCCTCCTTAACCAAGGATTTTTTATCCACCACCTCCCGCATCCGGATCATGAATCTGGCCTGCGGACCCAACCGGGAACTCTTTGATTTTCTTGCCGCATGCGACTACAGTCAGGCCATTGAAGCGCTGTGCGTGGATATCGATTCCGAGGCGTTGCAGTTTACCAACCAGCATGTCAACATCTTCCCCCACAAGGCGTCCATCCGGCTCATGAATGAAAACCTGGTCAAGTGGTCGATGGGCAGAGTCAGCCATGAAATAGGCAAACAGCATATTATCTATTCGGCCGGTCTTTGCGATTATCTCGATCGTCGCCTTTTTCAAGCCCTGATCAAACGATGCCACGAACATCTTGAACCGGGCGGCAAACTGCTGCTCGGCAACTTTGCCCCGTATCCCGATCAAATCTTCATGGACGAAATTCTGCACTGGCAATTGATTTATCGAACCGCCGACGAACTCCTCGAGCTGTTCCAGGACACCCCTTTTGCCGGCAAGGTGGAAATTCTTTCCGAAACGGAAGGAGTCAACCTCTTTGCCATGGCCACGAAAGAAGCATGAAATGGAGCTTATTCCCCGCCAATATCAGCCCGCCTATGAAGAGGAGACGCGACAGCTCTTTCAGCAGCGGGCTTTTCTCTTCTTCCGGCTCGGCATTGTTTTTTTCCCTCTTTTTTCCCTGCTTGATTCCTTTGCCGCCAAGGAACATTTCAAGCTTTTCCTGGCATATCGCCTGATTTTTGCCGCCCTTCTCCTGTGCTTCTCTTTTGCCGTCCAGAGATTCAATGAACACCGGATCACCGTCGGGCTGACCTTTTTTTCCTACCTGCTGGGCGGATTCGTCATCACCCTGATGGTTCTTGAAACCGGCGGTTATTCCTCATCATATTATGTCGGGCTCCTGCTTATTTCGGTCGGCGGCTTCGCCCTGCTCCCTCTGGATGTGAAGCAGGCGACAGTCGCCGGCCTCGCCCTTTACTCCGTCTATGCAGTTCCCGTCTTGCTCTTCAGCCGGCCGTCCCCGGAAGCAACCGGGATTTTCTTCAGCAACAGTTTTTTCTTCCTGGCCGTCATTGCCGTCAGCCTGGTGCAGTGCCATGAAGAAACCAAGGCGCGGATGCGCAAATTCAACCTGAACATGAACCTGAAGGAGTTAAACGACGACCTGTCCTTTTACACCCATAACCTGGAGGACGAAGTGGAAAAAAGGGTGAAAAAGATCGAAGAATCGGAGCTTCGCTACCAGGAACTTTACGAAAACATCCTCGACCTCATCATCCTCATTGACCAAAAAGGGAAAATCATATCGGCAAACCGCCACTTCTATGACGCCATCGGCCGAGCGCCCCGCGAAATTGCGGGGAAATCCCTGTTTGACATCGTGCATCGCGACAGCCATGCGGAAATAAAAAACACCATGCTGCCGCAACTGCGGCGCGGCGAGGCGGTGCGGGATATTCAACTCATTATCCGATCAGCGACGGGCAAACAGCTTCATATGGAATGCAACGCGAGAAACATATCGAAAAACAGCCATTCCCTCGGCTTCCAGCTCGTCATCCGGGACATTACCGAAAGAAAAAAAATGGAGGAACGCCTTCTTGAATCCTACCGCCTGGTGGACAAGTCGCGAACCACGGCCATCCTCGCCCTGGCCAAACTTGCCGAATTCCGCGACAAGGACACCGGCAATCATCTGGAAAGGATCAGGGAATATTCACGCATCCTGGCCAATGAAATTGGTCGGAACCAAGCCTATCATGACTACATCACCCCGGAATACATTGACGACATCTACCTTTCTTCAATCCTGCACGACATCGGCAAAGTCGGCATACCTGACAACATCCTGCTTAAGCGGGGCAAACTCACTCCCGAAGAGTTTGAAATCATGAAGTGCCACTCCGTTTATGGGGGCGATGCCCTGCGGGAAAGCGAAAAAAAGACGGACGGGCAATCCTTTCTCACCATCGGCAAGCAGATCGCCTACCATCACCACGAAAAATGGGACGGAACCGGCTACCCCAGCGGCTTATCGGGTGAAGACATTCCTCTTTCGGCCCGCATTGTCGCCCTGGCGGATGTCTATGACGCCCTCACCTCCCGCCGATGCTACAAACCGCCCTTCAGCCATGAACAGGCCAGGGAAATCATCATCAAAGACCGGGGAAGCCATTTCGACCCCGGCGTGGTTGACGCATTTCTGGCCCAGGAGTTTGCCTTTCAAGAAACCAGGATGAATATCCTGGTCCATTAATCCGGCATCCCGGCATCCAGGACAAGCTCTTGCTTGTTGCCGGCAATGTGTTTGATTCTTCCTCGCAACTCCCGGATAAATCGCTGCTTTTCATATTTATCCATAATTTTTTGCTTGATTTTTGCATCACCCCCGTCTAGTATATTACAAATTGCAATTTATAATTAATTACACAGAATGAAGTATTCTGATCCCCAAGGGGTGTAATATGATCGGAGGCTTCCCGGCTAACCGTCGCACCATCCACCGCTTCCCCTTTCGTTTGCCGTTTACCCTTTCTTTCGGCGACAATATCAAAACGTACAGCGCAACCAGTATCGATTTAAATCATCTGGGAGCGCAGATTTCCACCCAGGCAGCGCTCTATCCCGGATTACGCCTGCAACTCCACCCTGAAAATCTGTCCGGCGGCAAGGATCTTCCCGCATCCGGGGAAGTCAAATGGATCCAGGCCGGACCACACATGAATCGCTGCGGCATTGTTTTTCACCATCCGGTCAACTGGCTGGTGGCCCTGGACAAGGCCTCCCTGTCAATCCCCAACATCAACCAGTATGATGAGTGCGCGGTTTCCGAATTTGTCTTGAACAGCATCAATGACGGGGTTTTCAGTGTTGACCGGCAATGGCGGATAACATCCTTCAACAAGGCCGCGGAAAAACTGACCGGCTGGAAACGGCATGAGGTCATCGGCATGATCTGCCGGGAAATATTTCGGTCCAATGCCTGTGACAACTGTGTGCTGGCCGAAAGCATCAAAACCGGGGAACCGGTGTGCAACCGCTCTCTTTTTATCACCACGGCCGAAGGCAGAAGAATCCCGGTCAACATCAACACCACGCCGCTGAAAGACCCCCAGGGTCAGGTGGTCGGCGGGGTCCAGGTGTTTCGCAATGTTTCCACCGTGCAAGGCCGGGCCTTGATCCTTGATTCCATTGCCGACGGGGTCTTCACCGTCAATCGTCGCTGGGAAATCACCTCTTTTAACCGGGCCGCGGAGGAAATCACCGGCATACCGGCATCAGAGGCCATCGGCAAGTCATGCAGCGATATCTTCAAGGCCAGCATCTGCGGTGAAACCTGCGCCATTGCCCACAGCATGTGCACGGGCAAACCCGAATCAAATCGTTCCATCACCATCCAGGGGGCATCAGGACGGCGAATACCGGTAAGCATCTGTGCCGCGCCCCTGGTCGACAGTGAAGGCAATATCGTCGGCGGCGTTGAAAGTTTCCGAGACCTGAGCGTCATCACCTCGCTTCGTCAGAAACTGTCACGCTATCAGGTCGGGGAAATTTTCAGCAAGAGCCCGACCATGCGCCGCATCTTTGACATACTGCCGGAAATCGCCCGCAGTGACAGCAATGTCCTGATTCTCGGCGAAAGCGGAACCGGCAAGGAATTGATGGCCAAGGCGCTGCACAACAAAAGTGATCGACGGAATCAACCTTTTGTGGCGGTGAACTGCGGGGCATTGCCGGACACGCTGCTTGAATCCGAACTGTTCGGATATAAGGCCGGGGCATTCACCGATGCCAAAAAAGACCGGACCGGCAGATTCGCCGCAGCGGAGAAAGGAACGCTCTTTCTCGACGAAATCGGCGACATTAATCCGGCGATACAGGTAAAGCTCCTGCGCGTCATCCAGTCACGGCAATATGAACCCCTGGGATCAACAACTCCGGTCGAGGCCGATGTCCGCATCATCGCCGCCACCAACCGCGATCTTGCCGTCCTCATGCAGGAAGGCGTCTTCCGTGACGATCTCTACTACCGGCTGAACGTGGTCAAACTGCTGATTCCGCCCCTGCGTGAAAGACGGGAGGATATCCCCGTCCTGATCGAACAGATCATCGAGAAATTCAACCGGGAAAGAGGCAAGGACATCGGCGGCATGTCCGACACCGCCACAGCCCTGCTCATGGGATACGACTTTCCCGGCAACGTGCGGGAACTGCGGAACATTATCGAATACGCCTTTATTCTCTGCGAGGGCGGCATGATCCGGCCGGAACATCTGCCGGAACCGTTCAAGCCGAAAACGGAAGAAGAGGTGCAGAACACCGTGCTCGACCACCCCATGACCATGGAGGAGGCGGAAAAATTTATCATTCACCAGGCCCTGCAACGCAACAAGTGGCGGCGAATGGCAACCTGCCGGGAACTGCAGATTTCAAAAGATACCCTCCGCAGGAAAATTGAACGATTCCACATCGAAGCTCCGGCGGAGGAATTATTTGCGGAAACGGAAGCAGAGGAGCTTGAAGCACTGCGCAACTGAAACGGCAAAGCGCGGTTACACGTTCAGAAATTTCAACGTTGTATCCAGCATGCGATTGGCATATCCCCATTCATTGTCAAACCAGGCAAGCACTCGCACCATACGGGATCCGCTCACCCGGGTCTGGCTGCCGTCAATGACGGCGGAACGACTGTCCTGGTTGAAATCACAGGAAACCAGCGGCTCCTCGGTATACCCCAAAACACCCTGCAGGGAACCGGATGCCCCATCCTTGAAGGCTTCGTTTACCGCATGGCTGTCGACGCCCCGCAAAACACCCACCGTCAAGTCGATGACCGAAACATTGGTGGTCGGCACACGCATCGATGCCGACTGAAACCGACCGGCAAGATGGGGCAGAATGCGGCCCACCCCCCTGGCAAGCTCCGTCGCCACAGGAACCATCGACTGCACCCCGCTGCGTGTGCGCCGAAGGTCATGGCACTGGTGATAGGCATCTATGACCGGCTGATCATTCATCATGGAATGAATCGTCGTGATCATGCCGTGATCAATACCGAACGCATCATCAAGCACCTTGATGACCGGCACGATACAGTTTGTCGTGCATGAGGCATTGGAAATGATTTTATGATCGTTTGTCAGCAGATGATCATTGACGCCGTAGACAATGGTTGCATCGAGATCATCCCCACCGGGACAGGAAAGAACAACCTTTTCTGCTCCCCGGTCAATGTGTGATTGCAGGGAAGCACGCTTCGCATGGCAACCCGAACATTCCAGAACGATATCAATGCCATGGTCCGCCCAGCGCAGCTTGGAAATCTCCCGAAAGCCGGTGACGGGAATGACGTCGCCATTGATCTGCAACTGATGCTCCCCATGAGTTACCGCCTCGGGAAAACGACCATAGGTGGTATCGTATTTTGTCAGATACGCAATCTGTTCGATGGGAGAAATGTCGTTGATTGCCTTAATCCGAATCTTATCCCGCAAATTCGATCGATAATAGGCCCGGAGGATAGCCCTGCCGATCCTGCCATATCCGTTAATTGCAACATGATGAGCCATGACTTAACGTTGCCCCTGATTGCACGGAAAAATAATTTTGTTCATTTCTGTTTCACCTGCCGGTTGATATTCATGAAAGGTGAATATCGCAGTATTCTTTCAAAAATTCAACAATTTATATAAATACCCCTCCAGTTTTTCTCTTCATTTTTATTGCCGATCGGCCATGAACGATCATTTGCGCGTTGGCCGTAACAATTGATCCGCCCCTGCTGGATTTTCAGCACGTTTTCCGTTATGCTGAAAAGACAGTTAAAAAGTTAAAAATTATTTATCGGAGCATCAACGCATGGGCGGCATTGCTGCGCAATTCACGATTCTTTACCAACAGGAACAGCGCGACCAGCTGCACCAGAGGGCCCATGTCGTTCTCTGGACCGCGGCGGTCATGCTTCCTTTTTTTGCCCTGCTTGATTTCGTCGTTGTCCCTGATCACTTCAGACAATTTCTCGCCTGGAGGCTGGCCGCTTCTTTTTTCTGCCTGATTGTCATTTTCTTCAACAAACAGGACACCGCCCACCGATATCCCGTTCTTTTCGGGGTTACCGCCTATGTTGCCGCAGGCCTGACCGTCTCTCCCATGGTCGTGCAATTGGGCGGTTATTCATCTTTTTACTATGTGGGCTTCATCCTGATACTTGTCACCTTTGCCGCTATTTTCCCGCTGCCCATGATGCAGACCGCTGCCCTGGGAGTCCTGCTTTACGCCATTTACGCGGTGCCCGTTTTCATCCTTTCCCCCTTTTCCCCGGAAGTCTTCCTTGATTTTCTCGCCAACTCGTTTTTCTTCATGACATTCATCATTATCATTGTTGTGCAGAGCCGTGCGGAAAACAAAGCCAGAGCAGATGAATTCAACCTGCGCATGAAACAAAAAGAGATGACGGCAAAACTCTCTTTTTATGCCGACAAGCTGGAAAACGAGGTCAAGAAAAGAACGGACGAACTGAACTCGTCGGAAAAACGATATCGTGATCTTTATGAAAATATCATTGATGATGTCATCCTGGTTGATCGGGATGGGAAAATCCTTATGGGCAATCCACGATTTTACAGCACTCTCCACATTGCCGATCATGACCGTGAAGTTGACTTTCCGCAGTTGATCCATCTCGATGATGTCTCTCGTGTCCGACAAGAGCTGTTTGACAAACTCAGCCGGGAACAGCAGGTAACCGGCTGCCAGTTCCGGCTGTCCGGCCGGCAGGGGAAAAATTTCGACGTTGAATGCAATGCCACCGTCATCACCAAGGAAGGAGTGGTTGTTGGTTTTCAGATGCTGCTCAGGGATATTTCCGCCCGCAAAAAACTTGAACAGGACCTGTTGCACTCCTTGAAAATCCTACATGAAACGAGATCCGCGACCATCCTCGGCCTGGCGAAATTATCCGAATACCGGGACGTCCAAACAGGAAAACACCTGGAGCGGCTGCGGGAATACTGCCTGATCCTGGCAAAACAGCTGGCCAAAAAGGAAAAATACCGGGGCCACATCACCGACCAATACATCGAAGACCTTTATCAATCCTCCATCCTCCATGATATCGGCAAGGTGGGAATACCGGACGAAATACTGCTCAAAAGCGGCACCCTCACCCGGGAGGAAAACGAAATAATCCGTCAGCACGCCACCTATGGCGGCAATATCCTCAAGGCCGTGGATGCCCAGTCCGAAGAGCAGTCCTTTCTGTCCATGGCCAAAACCATCGCCTATTTCCACCACGAACACTGGGACGGCAGCGGCTACCCTTATGGTCTCAGGGAGGAAGAAATTCCTCTTGCCGCGCGCATCGTCAGCCTGGCCGATGCTTATGATGAACTCACCACTGCACGAAAATACCGGTCGGCATGCCTGCATGAAGAGGCCATCCGGTTCATGCGCGAGGAACGCGGCCGACGGTTTGCACCGGATATTGTCGATGCTTTTCTTGAATGCCGGCATCTCTTTCTTGCCGTCAGAGACAAGTTCACCTCGGAAGCATCTGAAGACGACCAGCTTCGCACCTCTCCCTGCTACCGGCAAAAAAAACATCCCCCCGGCGAATTCATGCCTGATTTTCAACCACTTTCAGAGTAATATAAAACATGCCGTTCAGAAAATGGGCGAGGCGGAATTGCAATGGTGATTTTTGTCTTTCCTCGTGCGACTCGCCCCTTTCGGTGAGATCGCGGCGCCCCGATCACTAACTTCTCCTCCAACTCCCCGGACACGCTATGCCGCAAAAAAATAATGCCCATTCGGTTTCTCCGGAAACAGTGCTTGAATTTCTCCAGAACACCCTTCCCTTCAATGAGCTGGAAAAAGATGACCTGGCCCGGCTGGCCCGCCAGTGCATAATCGATTTTTTCCCGAAAAACACCTTGATTTTCAAGCAGGACGTAACAGAGGTAACCCATTTTCATGTCATCCAGAAGGGCGGGGTAAAAATTTACCTGAAAGATGAAGAAGGGGAAGTTACCTTGAAGGATTTTCGCGGGGAAGGAGAATATTTCGGCGCCCTGCCCCTGATTCAGAACACCACCGCCAATCTGAACGTGGAAACGGTGGAAGACACCTTCTGCTTTCTTTTCAGCAAAGAGGCGTTCATGGAGCTGCTTCATTCAGCGCCGAAAGTGACCAACTATTTCCTCCGCAGCATGAGCGAAAAGCTTGTCCGCACCGCCTACAAGGAACTGAGGCAGCATCGCGTCTCAACCCGGACCGAAGGCTCGCTGTATCTTTTCAGCGCCCAGGTGGGAGCAATCGTCAAAGGTGAGCCGCAAACCATTCATGCCGATGATACCGTGCAGAACGCCGCCATCCGCATGGCCCAGCTCCATATCGGCTCCCTGCTGGTCACGGACGGGTCCGGCAATATCATCGGCATTGTCACCGACAAGGATATGCGCACCCGGGTGGTGGCCCAGGGTCTCGATTACGCGACCAGAATCAAATGGATCATGGCCTCTCCCGTGCAGACCATAGCCTCCCATGCGGTGTGCTTTGACGCGCTGCTGCAGATGATGAGCAACCGCATCCATCATCTGGCCATTGAAAAACAGGGGAAAATCGTCGGTGTGGTGACCACCCACGACATCATGGTGCTGCAGGGCACTTCCCCTCTCTATCTGTTCCGGGAAATACTCGCGCAGCGCAGAATAGAAGACCTCTACCAGCTTTCGGTCAAAGTGCCCCTTGTGGTCCGTTCCCTGGTTGAGGAGGGGGCCAAGGCGAACAATATCACCAGGATGATCACCATTTTGAATGACCAGATCCTCGACCGCATCCTGACCCTGATGATTGAAAAAATGGGCGCGCCCCCTTCCAGGTTCTGCTGGATCCTGATGGGAAGCGAAGGCCGGCGGGAGCAGACCTTTCGCACCGACCAGGACAATGCCCTTATTTATGAATTGCCGGATGATAAAAACAAAAAACAGGCTGCACAGGAATATTTCAGAATATTTGCCGAGGAAATTATTGAGCATCTGGTAGAATGCGGCTATCCGCGTTGTCCGGGCAACATCATGGCATCCAACAGCAATCTGCGCCAGACCTTGAGCGGCTGGATCAACTCATTTAACAACTGGATGCGCACCCCTGACCCCAAGGAGGTCTTAAACACCACCATTTTCTTTGATTTCCGGCCCGGTTACGGCGACGAAAAACTGGCCCGCGACCTGCGCAAACATCTGTGCGAAAGTGCCCCCAGGCATGAAATATTTCTCACCCACCTGGCCAGATTCTGCCTCACCGTCCGGCCGCCCCTTTCCTTTTTCAAAAACTTCATCGTGGAAAAAGACGGCGAACACAAAAACAGGCTCAACCTCAAGGAAACCGGGCTGGTCCCCTTTGTCGATTTCGCCCGGCTGATGTCCCTCAAGTACGGCATCGCGGAAAGTAACACCCTCGGCCGCCTTCAACTGTTAAACGAACAGGGACATATCTCCACTGATCTCTATTCCGAAACGGTCGAGGCATACGAATTCCTCATGCAGCTGCGACTGATCAACCAGCTCTACATGATGGAAGAAGGCATGAGCCCCACCAACTATATCAATCCCGGTGATCTTACCGACATTGAAAAAAAGACCCTGAAGGAATCTTTTGAAGTGATCCGGAAAATCCAGGCAAGCGTTACCCAGCAGTTTCATTTACGGGAATTTTGACAGCGTCGCATCATATGGGATTCTGGCCCTTTGCCGATAAAAAATCAAAAAAACACCATCCTGTTTTCAAGCGGAATCATCAATGGTTCACGGACATTGACCAGGATCAGCCGTTGGAATGCTACAATTTCGTGGTGTTTGACACGGAACTGACCGGACTTAGCCGCAAGGACGAAATTGTTTCCATCGGCGGGGTCCATGTGCGTGATCTGAAAATCATTGCCGGCGAAACATTCCATTCCTACGTCAGACCGCATACAAAAAAAGATGCCACGGACAGCACCCTGGTGCATCGGATAACCCCGCAACAGCTTACCGATGCACCGTTTTTGCGGGAGATCCTGCCCCAGTTCATCGAATTCTGCGGCCCCTCCCTGCTGGTCGGGCATTATGTCAGCCTTGATGTGGGCTTTCTCAATCAGGCGGCCAAAAAAATTTTCGGCGACACCATCAAAAATCCCTGCCTCGACACCATGCGTCTTGCCCAGGTCTACACGGAAACCTGCTGGGAGAATTACCATGATCAGTTCAACCTGCAGGTTTCCTTCAATCTGACCGACCTCAGCAACGATTACGGACTCCCGGTCTTTCACCATCATGATGCGTTGCAGGACGCCCTGCAGACAGCCTATCTCTTTATTTATCTTGCAAAAAAATTAAAAAGCGCGGGGCTGATCACCTTGAAGGATCTGTTCAACGCCGGACAAAGCTGGAAAAGAATTTTTTAAGGAAAAGGGAATGGGCGAAGGTATTTTTTGCGGACAAATCGGCATTGTGCTCGACAACATCGACTCGTGGAAAGCGATAAGCAGACTCACCAGAAATTGGCCGGCTATTCACCAGAATTCACCGATAAGCCTGTGTCTTGCCCGGCAACAGGAGCAAACAATCATTCCACATCTTCCCAATGAAGAAATTCCCTTGTTTCGCAAAAAACCAATAACATCCCTGAATAACAATCAAAAAAACCTGTCTTTTTTGCCGGAACAGCAGGTGAAACAAAAATACATTTCTTTTCCCGGGAAAGGGGTTACTGTTGGGCACATCTATTGCATTTTCCGGGCATGCAAACCACGAAAATCAATCCATTACTGCCTTATCAGGACACTCCCCATGGAACAAACACACCAAAATAAAGGCGACGGCAGCGTCCTCATTATCGATGACGATAAAGCACTGTCCCGTACCCTGCATATCCTCATGGAAAACGAAGGCTATAATGTCGAAACAGCCTTAACCGCCGCCGAAGGAATGAATCGGACGTCCCATACCCTGCCGGCCGTGACCCTGGTTGACCTGCATCTTCCCGACGGCAATGGACTGACCCTTCTTCAGGCCATGCTGCAAGTCAATCCAGCCGGAAAATTCATATTGATGTCGGGAGACAGCGACATCAAGGAAATTATCAGCGAACCCCGCTATCACGGGATCGAATTGCTGGAAAAACCCTTTGAGATTGATGACGTGTTACATCGCGTCGCCCAAAAAATGATGGCGGACTGAAAAAACCATTCCGTCGCTTCACGCCACGCACACCTTCCTCGTACGCCGAAAATCTTTCGCCCCCTCTTCACTTTTTCTTCACAAAAGGCGTCTATTCTTCACGCTGATGTCGTTGCTGTATCTCAACCAATAAGTTCCATGTGGTTACCAGGGTGTGAGTTATTTGCCGTCCCGCGAGAAATTCCGTGATCGCCTCCCCGTCTGCATCGGGCAGGCAGAAACGATTTTTCTTTATCGGTAACAGAACATGGGAAATGACGCGCTTTCTTTGCTCATGAAAAAAACAAATTCCACCGACAACTTTCTTTTGCTTTCCCTCTTCCCTTTGATTCTCGTTTTTCTGGGAACCGTATTTGAATACAGCGGACTGGATCTGTGGTGGATTTCCCATTTCTATGACTTTCAAAGTCAAAACTGGTTGTTCAAGCACCACTGGCTTTTTGACACCGTCATCCATACCGGCGGACAATGGTTTGTCAAAGTCGCGGCCCTGGCATGGCTCATTGCCGTGATCATGACTTTTTTCCACCAGGGCTTGAAGCCGTTCAGGAAAATCCTTGTTTATTTCCTTGTTGCCGCAGCCGCCGGTCCCTTGCTCGTCAGTTTTTTTAAACAGCTCACCCATATCTATACACCCTGGGATCTGCGGATCTTTCATGGCGCACAGCCGTACATAAGACTCCTTGACCCTGTTCCCCCCGGCGCGCCGGTCGGCCACGCCTTTCCCGCCGGCCATTCCTCCGGCGGTTTCGCCTTTGTCAGCCTTTATTTTCTCCTGCGCCACCACGACTCATCGTACAGCAGGTATGGACTTGTTTTCGGCATATGTCTCGGACTCGTTTTCGGACTCGGCCAGCAGGCGCGAGGCGCCCATTTCCCCAGCCATGATCTGTTTTCCCTGGCTGTTTGCTGGTGCGCTGCCGCCTTCGTCTATTTTGCCTTTTATCCGCATCAATGGAGGGTAGTAAAAAAATGTTAACTTCTTTATTTAGTTTCCGGAAAAGCCGTTTTTCCTCGATTTTTCTGATTTCTTTTGTCGCCCTGACATGCTTTGCCATGCTGCGCCTCGCGCTGCTGCTGAAGGAATGGACAATAATCGAACACACCTTGGCAAGCTTTGCCTATATATTCGGCATGGGCCTCGTCTACGACATCGCCTTTCTTTCCTATTGCCTCATCCCCATCATCATTCTTTTTCTCATTGTGCCGGATAAATGGTTTCACAGTCGTATTTTTTCGATGTGCGGTCATGCCCTGATCGCGGCAACATTTTTCATTCTGCTCTTCGGTGTTGTCGCCGAATGGCTCTTCTGGGATGAATTCGGCGTCCGTTTTAATTTCATAGCGGTCGATTATCTGGTTTATCGCCGTGAGGTTGCCGACAATATCAGCCAATCATATCCCCTGCCGACAATCCTGACAGGAATACTTTTTCTTTCCGCCCTCCTGTTTCTATCCCTTCGGAAAAAGTTGCAGCAGGTCATGACTTTTTCGGAAATTTTCCATCAACGACTGGCAAAAGCAGGGATTCTTCTCCTGCTTCCCGGCCTGGCCTTTTTGGTTCTGGATCAGTCACAGCGGAATCTCTCCACCAACAACTACACCAATGAGCTTGCCTCAAACGGAGCTTATCAATTATTTGCCGCATTTCGCAACAACGCCTTGGATTACCGTACATTTTACGCCCTGGGTGATGACCGGGAACTATCGGACAGATTGAAAACCGAGATCGATGAAACAGGCACCACGTTCACGGAAAACGAGCTTTACAACATCACTCGCCGGATTGAACCAAAGCAGCCGGAACAAAAACTGAATGTCATCCTGGTTTCGATAGAAAGCCTCAGCGCCGAATATCTGACCCGCTTCGGCAGCAAGGAGAACATCTCTCCCTTCCTGGATAGCTGGTTCAAGGAAGGGATGCTTTTCACCAATTTTTATGCAACCGGCACACGAACCGTCAGAGGGCTTGAGTCGATCACCCTTTCCCTGCCTCCCACCCCTGGAGGATCCGTGGTGAAGCAGCCGGACAACGGCCGGATGTTCAGTTTGGGCAAGGTGTTTACCGACCACGGTTATGATGCTGCTTTCCTTTATGGCGGCCGCGGCTATTTTGACAACATGAATTCCTTCTTTTCAGGAAACGGCTACCGGATAGTTGACCAGACCGACCTGAAAAAAGATGAAATCACCTTTGAAAACGCCTGGGGTGTCGCGGATGAGGATCTCTACGAAAGGACGCTCAGGGAGGCGGATAAAGATCATGCCGCCGGCCAACCCTTTTTCTTCCACGTCATGACCACCAGCAATCACCGGCCCTACACCTATCCTGAAGGGAAAATCGACATCCCTTCCGGTACAGGAAGGGAGGGGGCGGTAAAATATACCGATTACGCCCTGGCCAGACTTGTGGAAGGGGCAAAAACACGGCCCTGGTTTGCCGATACCGTCTTCGTTCTTGTGGCGGACCACTGCGCCGGCAGCGCCGGCAAGGTCGGACTGCCCGTCGACAAATATCACATTCCTTTCTTTCTCTACTCCCCCGGCCATGTCG
The DNA here is from genome assembly GCA_001914235.1 of Desulfobulbaceae bacterium DB1. Lineage (NCBI taxonomy): Bacteria > Pseudomonadati > Thermodesulfobacteriota > Desulfobulbia > Desulfobulbales > Desulfobulbaceae > Desulfobulbaceae bacterium DB1. Next base: position 97,415 of record MQUF01000020.1, on the reverse strand, counting down.
ATCCCGGAGAAATCAACACCCTGGCCGGCCAGATCGACCTTGCCCCCACCCTGCTGTCACTGCTCAACTTCTCCTACCAGAGCTTTTTTTTCGGCAAGGACATCCTGGCGCCTGACTTTCAACCACGGGCCCTGATAGGCAATTACCAGAAACTCGGCTTGCTGAAGGATAACGAGCTGGTGATTCTCTCCCCGCGCCGGGAGATAGAGGTCGTCACCAATGCGGGCGGCACCCCTGTTATCAAAAAGGTTGACACATCATACCCATTGGTGCATGACGTGATGTCCTTTTACCAGGGCGCCGATTATGTCCTGCGGAACAGATTAAACAGATGGCGGAAAGATGAAAGAAAGGTTAAAGTGAACCACCTATGAATCACCATCCAGTCGATAACGGACTTAAGCCCGCAATACATTTTCGCAACCTCGTGCGCCTGTTTTCAGTTGTCCGATCACGCACTGATTTCATTTTTCCTGCCGGTCTTTTTATCCTGTTGAGCTGGTTTCACATGCTGCTTGAGACCTATCCCTTTCTGCAGGCCACAAAAATTGATTTCGGTCTGCAACGGGAAACGGTCTTTCACTTTCTGGCCTGGGGCAGTTACAGCTTTCTCTATTTGGTGCCGGCCCTGGCCGGCACTCTGTTGGCCCGGCGGCTTCTCCCCGGCAAGCTGCTTGGCATCGCCCTCGTCGCGCTACTCTTAACCACCTGCAGTCTGTTGTTTATTCGTACTGACCGGATCATTTTCGATCTATACAGATTCCACTTTAACGGTTTTGTGCTGAACCTGATTTTCACACCGGGCGGAATTGCATCACTCGGAAGCGACAGCAGCAGCTATCTGAGCGCCGGCATGATAGGAATCCGCCTGCTGGCTATCCAGATGACCCTTCTTGCGGCAAGCTGCCTGTTTCAATTTAAGCCGCTAAAATTTTCCTGGCAGCGGTGGGCCGTTTCGTTGCTGGTCACGGCAATGATCATCGAGCGATTAATCTATGGGGTGAGCGACATCCAGAACTACGGAAGCGTGCTTGACACCGCAAGATACTACCCTTTTTATACAACGGCGACGTTCCGGAGTTTTGCCAAAAAACTCGGCATTAAAACGGAACGCGAGAAAACATTTACCGCGAAACTGAATACATCAAGGCTTCAATATCCCTTACTTCCAGCGACCTTCAAGCAGGTTGCAAACCCGCCCAATATTGTCTGGCTGGTGGCGGAGTCGCTGCGCTGGGATCGCCTCAGTCCGGAAATTATGCCCCAGGTCTGGGAGTTCAGTGAAAAATCACAGAATTTTACCCGTCACTATTCAAGCGGCAACGGCACACGTGAAGGCATGTTCGGCATGTTCTACGGTTTGTACGGATCATACTGGGCAAATTTTCTGCACGCTGAGCAAAGCCCGCTTCTCATGGACCGCATCCAGGAGCTTGACTACCAGCTTCATTTCCGCACCAGCGCCCGTTTTTCCTATCCGGAGTTCGACAAAACCATTTTTGCCAACGTCGGCAAACAGTTTCTCCATGAAAAAGAATTCAGCGGACAGCCCTGGCAGATGGATGAGAGTAATACCAGCGCTCTCATCGATTTCATCCACGGGCGGGATCATTCCCGTCCGTTTATGGCATTTATGTTCTATGAATCGACCCATGCCCGCTATACCTTTCCCGAGAGCGCCAGCATCCGTGGCCCAATACTCGAAAAGATTGATTATACCGATATGTCGAAGGAAATGCTGACCCAGTATGCGGACCAGTTATTGAATCGCTACACGAATGCATCTTATTGGGTGGACAGCCAGATGGGCCGAATTCTGACATTTCTCGAGAAGGAGAGTTTACTGGATAACACGATTGTCATCGTGACTGGTGATCACGGCGAAGAATTCATGGAAAAAGGCTTCTGGGGGCACAATTCCACCTTTGTCGACGAACAGGTTCGGACGCCGCTGGTCGTCAGCATGCCCGGCATGGCACCACGGACCATCGACAAACAGACAAGCCACATGGATATTCCGGTGACGTTGCTGCAGCGATTGGGAATCAGCAACAAAACCGAAGATTACGCCTTGGGGCAGAATCTGTTTTCAGAACAAAAACGAGATTATCTCGTCGTCAGCGACAATTACAGTATCGGCATGGTGACCCCCGGCTTCAAATACCGCATTCCTTACGACAATAAAGAATTGACAAATTATAAACCGACGGGGCCGGACGACAGCCCTTACGATGATGACCGCATTGCGACTCTGCTTAACAAAAACAGGAACATGATTGTCGAGGCAATAGGGAATTGCTCCCGCTTTACCCGATAATTTCTTTGAGCGCTCAACGCTCGGAAGGGAGGGAAAGCCACAACGTTCACATTGTCACCGCAGTCACCCCTTTTCCCCTCAGACATCCCGCAGCGGCAAACTGACGGTGACCGTTGTCCAGCCGTCTTGACCGGCAATGGAGATCACTCCTCCGTGCAGATCGACGATCTTCCGGGCAATGGTCAGCCCCAGGCCTGAACCGCCATGAAATACGGAGCGGGATTTTTCCACCCGGTAAAACTGTTCAAAAACACGCTCGTTGTCCGCGGGGGGAATCGTCTGACCGGTATTTGCCACCGTAAGTAGAATATGCCCCTCGTCCTGCATTGCCTTGATCTGAATCCGGCCATTTTCGGCATCATTATAACGGATGGCATTATCAAGGAGATTAATCAGCAGACGTTGTAACTTCTCGGCATCACCTGCCATGAGCAGATCTCGGGGAAGATCAACGGCAACCGAGATATTGCCGGCAAGCAGCATGTCCCGGTAATCCTCCAGCACCAATGTCATCAAGCCGCCCATGTCAACCGAACCGATCGTCAGGGTTTCCTGCTGCTCCAAACGCGAGAGATCAAGCAAATTCCTGATCAGCTTGCTCATCCGCCGCAGGGTGAAGAGTTGTCGTTCGACATCCTTGCGGATCTCGGCGGGCAGGTCTGCGCGCAGGAGAAGCTCTTCCTGGGTCAGCATGAGCAGGGTAATCGGGCTTTTCAGTTCATGGGAGGCATTGCCGACAAATTCTTTTTGCCGTGCAAAGGAATACTGCAATCGGTCGAACATCTCGTTGAGCGAGATGGCAAGGGTCGCGAGTTCATCACGATTTTTGCCGACCGGAATACGTCGGTCCAGGGATTTTTCCCGAATCTCCCGGACCAGATGATTAATAACGACCAGCGGATCAAGAATCCTGCCGGCCAGTTTATAACTGAGGGCCACGATAACAAGGGTGCAGATTGCCAATCCGGCAGCCAGTTCCCGCAGCACTTTCAGGAGTTCCTCCTCCAAGTCCTCAATGGGTTTGGCGATCCGGATGGTGACCAGTCGGCCGTCGATCTCCCGTTCGTAGACCCTGACCCGGAAATAGACCTCGTTTTCGTCATCCTGGCCGATCCGCACCTGCTCACGGGGAATAATCCGTTCAACATTGTAATGCTTTTTTTCACGAATCGGGATTTCGGTGTAGCGGGTCAGGGCGGATTGGTAGAGAATGTTTTGATCCTGGTCAGATATCCTGATCCAGTAACGATCCGGCGAAAAAGGCAATTGATCCACGTTGAGCGACCATGGCGCGCTGATATCGTCCTGACCCTGTTCAAAAAGAGAATCGGCCATGTGCCGCATTTCCCGGTCAATCAGCCGCACAGGTTCTTCAACAAGTTCAAGAAAAACAAAAGCGGAAACGGCAACAGCAGCCAACAGCGCTGTTCCGGAAATCCACAGGGTGATTTTCTGCCGTATCTTCATGGTGGGTCAGCCGTCAATAATAAAGCCAACCCCGCGCAGGGTGCGGATGATGGATTCATCAGACGTTCTGATCTTATGACGAAGATTTTTTACGTGGACATCGATAAAATTGGACATGGTAAAGGGATCGAAATCATCACCCCAGACATGTTCAGCCAGATTAAAACGGGAAACAGCCCTGCCCTTGTTGTAGAGCAGAAACTCAAGAATGGCGAACTCTTTCCCTGTCAGGGCAACCTCCTCGCCATTCCTGGTGACGATCCGGCTGACCGTATTCAGCACAATCGGGCCGGCACAGAGAAGAGGGTCGCGTTCACCCCGGCGCCGCAGCATGGCTCTGATTCGGGCAAGCAGTTCCGAAAGGGAAAAGGGTTTCGCCAGATAGTCGTCAGCACCGAGATCAAGGCCCCGGACCCGATCATCAATGGCTCCCCTGGCAGTCAGCATGAGAACCGGCAGATTCAGTCCGGCTTTGCGTATCGCGGCAAGCACGCCCAACCCGTCAAGCTTTGGAAGCATGACGTCGAGCAGTACAAGATCATAGGTGTCGTTCCATATTTTATCAAGCGCCGCTTCACCATCAGCGGCCTCTTCCACCCGGTAATGCTGGCGTTCCAGCACTTTTCTCAGTTGATTGCGCAATTCCCGTTCGTCATCGACAAGCAGAATATTCATCTTGTCAATCTGTGGGCTGCAGGAATGTATTTAATTCCTTCATGGCGTTGACGACAACGTCCTTATGGCCTCGCCAGAAAATATCCGGATCAGCAAGCTCCTTGTCGTCTTTCGTGGTGAAACGACTTCGGCTCAGTCCCTTGTTGCTGAAGGGGAAAACCGCCTTGAACTCCTTGTCGATATAACTGATACGCGACCAGTCGCCGGCAATGGTGAATTGCCGTTCCGGCCCGGACAGAAGATCATGCCCCTGGCTGTATTTTTCCGCCGGGCTTTCCATGCCGAGCAGGCCAAGCACGGTGGGAGCAATGTCGAGATGGGACGTCATGCGGGTGATCTTTTCATGATTGCGGCCGGGGATATGAAGAATCAGGGGGACGCGAAGCTGTTCCTCGGTAAAATTGGAATTATGGCCCCAATGCCCCTTTTCAAGAAACTCCTCGCCATGGTCACCGGTGATGAGCACAATGGTGGAATCCAGCAAACCCTCACGCTCCAGGGAATCAAGCACGCGGGCAATCTGTGAGTCAAGATGATGGCATGAGTTGATATAGCGGTTGAAAATAAGATCCATGTCTCTTTCAGGGGACATGGTCGCATAATTGAAATCCGCCAGGTACTCTTTTCTGATGGCGTCTTCCGGCGGAAAATAATAGCGGGCATGGGGAGACTCAAAGAACATGAAGGTCATGAAGGGACGGGAAGGATCGCGGCCCTCGATAAATGAAAGCATGTCCGTCACGTTCTGCCGGTCCCGCTCCCAACCGGCGCCTTTCTTTGCTTCGTGCAGGGACTCCGCCGCTACCCCGGCAAAAATGGTTTTATCGAATTCCGGATAGGAAAACTTGGCGCTGGTATACATACTGAGCTGATAGCCCTGTTGCAGGATGGTGTCCATCAGCACCGGACTGCGCCGTTCGTCGAGAAAACGGAACCAGTAGGGGCCGTACAAGCCGTAAAACATGGTGAACATCCCCATGCGCGTGCCGATCCCGCCACTGTAATGCTCTTTGAATACGAGGGATTTCTCCGCAAAAGACCATGTGCCCGGCATAACCTCCGCATTTAGCATATCCGCCCGCCATGACTCGGCCACAAGCCAGACGACATTGAATGGTTTTTCCGGTTTTGTCACCTGCAGGGCGACAAGGGGATAGGTGAGGCGCCCGCCTTTCTGCTCATGGGTGACATCAGGGCTTTTCTTCACCTCGACGCCGAAACGCTTGGCCAGACTTCTGAAGGTCAAGGGTTGGTACAAAGGGAAAACCCAGGCTGCATTGAGAACGGGAAGACGGTTCTGCAGATTGCTCACGCCGTACATGACGCTCTGGGCCGTGGCCATGCAGGCTATTGCAATTAAAAAGTTTTTCCTCGTCAAAAACGGCATGACCGTGCCGGAAAGCTTTTTTTGACGCCAGAGGAGATGGATACCGGCGATGAGGGCAATCTGCAGGACGACAAAGCCGCTTCCAATAGCGAAATAGGTCAGGGTTGACGTATCTGACCCGCCCATGGACTCGATGCCGCCGGGAGTTGAAACGAGATTCCAGACAAAGCCATTGATGTGGAATCCGAAAAAGCCGAATATCACCTGATCGGCAAACAAAACAACGGTCGTGGCCGAGGTGGTGAGCACCGCAACGGCATAAACGGTATGCCGCGACCAGCGGGAAACAGTTCGTTTCCGGCTGTCCCATTTTGCCAGAAACCAGTTGGCGAAGCAGGTCAGCAGGGCCGACGGCAGAAGATAAAAAGCGCCGTAGGAGACATAGGCAAACAAAGAAAAAGAAATAGTCCACGGATCAACCAGGTCGATCTGGCGAAGATAGCCTGAGCAAAGAACAAGCACGACAATAAATGTGCTGAAAAAATAAAAACGCAGGACTTTTGAGCGGTCTTCGATGTTGAAAGCGGATTTCATGCATATACCTTGATGGAAAATGAAAAAAAACAGGTGGAAAACATTCAGGTGAAAATATAATTCAAAAAACAAATTTCAGCAATGGCCGCAGAACCGGACCTCGGACGGACAACGTTTCGGTCAATCCTGATTTATACCATCTGAAACGTGAAGAAAAGATGAAGAAAAGAAAAAAAGGCAGGGGGGGAAAGGGTTTCGGCTCCGCTTTTCACGGCAGCGGTTTGCCGCGGAATGTGCCGGATGCCATCGCCGGAGGAAGAATGGCAATCAAAAAAAATTACCCGTTTATTCAAGCCGCCTGATCTCCACCCTTCTGTTTTGTCCGCGGTTTTCTCGGGTGGTATTCGGGACTTTTGGTTTGCTTTGTCCGAAATAGGCCACAGTGAACCTCTGCCGGGCCGTACCGCACTTTTCCACCAGATAGTCGCGAACCTTTTCGGCGCGGATTTGAGACAACCACATATTGTGGGCAACGGTACCGCTGTCATCGGTATGCCCGGCGATTTCAAAACGACTATCCCGCAGTTCGGCGCCCTGTAATGCCTTGCAGACCACGCGGTCCAGCATTTCCTTCGCCTCGTCGCTAAGCTCTCCGGAACTTATCAAAAAACGAACCGGCAAACCAACTTCGCCCGACTTCAGGTCCCGGGCAAACCCCTCCGCCGTCATGTCCTGACCCTCGGCGGTTTCAGCCGGGGGCGGGACCGCAGCCGCCGGCGCGGCAAGGTCGGATGGTTTTTCGGTCGCCACTTCCGGGATGTCTGTTTTTACCGGGGGGACAGAATCCCGGCGCGCCTCTGTCGGTTGTTTGTCCACCTTATCCGGCATGCCGGCCGGGTCGTTTTTTATCGGCTGAATCGCCTTTGCATACAACCGTTGCGCCAGGATATTTTCCGCATCAAGCGAAATCGCTTTTTTCAAGGCATGAACCGCCTCTTTGTTGTTCTTCAGCACCAGATAGACATCGCCCATGCCGACATAGCTTTTGGCAAAATCAGGGTTAAGCTGCACCGACTTCCGATAATAAACCAGTGATTCCTCGTATTTCCGCAGCCTCTCCAGATTATAGGCATAGAAATAATTCATCTGATAATCATCCGGGCACAGGACGATCGCTTTTTCCAGAAAGTTTTGCCGCTCAAGCAACCCCGTTATCCGGCTCAACTCCTCCAGTTGTCTGCCGCAATCTTCAGCAGCGGCAAGGGAAACGGCAACGGTCAAACAGGAAAAGAACGAAAGAAGGCCGGGGAAAATAATATATTTTTTACTTTGCATCATTTGCCCCACCCTGTTGTTTTTTCACCATGGCGCGCCAGAGATGTTCAATTGCCCGTGCCAGAATGCCTATCTCGTCATCTGTTTCATGTTTGAAACTCTCATGCAAATTTTTTCCCTGACCTATCTCCTCAACCCGGTCGCTGAGATACTCGATCGGTTGAATCACCCGGCGGTCCAGAAAAAGGACCAGGGAAAGCAGCGCGATAAAGAAACAGCCGAGACCAATGAGAAACAGAATGCCCGCCGATCTTTTTGCCGCGGCAAGGGCGTCTTGAATCGACACATAAACAACATAGGCGGAAACGGTATCCCCAAGTTGCCAGTGATATCCATTTGCCGTGCCGTAAATCTCAATCTGGTCCCTGGGCGCATCGGCCGGCTCTCCATGACAGCGCAGGCATCCCTTGCCGTCGACTCTGATGGGATACGCCAGATAAAAATACTTCTCGCCCTGTTTGTCGATGATGCCCTCCTGCTTTTCCAACCCGGCGTCCCGGCGAAAAGCGGAAATCATCTTCACCTCATCGCTGTCTGCTTTGTTTGCCTGATAAAGGGGATCAAGGGTTGCCTGCTTGAATTGATAGCCCGTGTTTTTTTGCTTGAAAATGTCCCAAACTCCCCTGCTCACCACAAAACCCGACATCAATTCCGGATAAAAGCGATTTTCCTCCACCAACTCCATGACAAGGTCACGTTGCTGCGTCTTGAAATACGTACGGGAGGCAATGATATAGTTGAAAAGAAGCTGCCCCTTGTTTTTCGCCTCCATCACCGCATTGCGCTCGGTGAGCTTATAGCTTGCCAAACCGGTGACCATGGTGGCAAGGAGACTGAAAATGCCCATCATCAAAATAACGCGCGCGCGTATGCCCATTGATATTCTCCTGAAAATGCGGCAAGCCCCTCCTCTTTCGCCGGGGAGCTCGGAAACTCGGGGACGGATGCGCATTCACCGATGCCGCCGACTTTTCCCCAATCACACTGTTTATCGTTTGATAAGGTTTGCTCTTTGGTCATTTCTCAAAGGGGAGAAAGGAAAAAAAAGGCGCATATGGCCCCGATAAGGATCACCAGAAGGAAATAAACCAGAAAAATCCCCCACATTCCTCCCTTTTTTTTCCTGACATCGGAAAGATCGAGTGCGACCTCTTCCTGTTTTTCATTCTGCGGGACATGGTTGTTGGCGGCAACAGGGGAGCTCTTTTCTCCACCATTGACAGGCGAGACGCTTTTTTCAGCTGCCGTTTTCCGGGGCTGCGCAGCCCGCGCCTGCTCATCCTCGTCAATATAGGGAGTAATCCGTAACTCGGCGGCGCACTCCTGTATGACCTCCGGACCGATTTTCTTTTTCCCCTCGACAAAACCGGTGAGCAAGGCCCTGTCGCAGATAATGTTTATCAGGCGCGGTGCACCTTGAGAAAAAAGAAAAATTTCATGCACTGCTTCCGGGTTGAAAATTTCCGACTTGGAACCGACGACCTGGAGACGATGGAGGATGTATGCCCCGGTTTCCATTTCGGTCAGAGGTTCGAGGCGGTAATTGATGGTAATTCTTTGTCTGATGGCCTTATTTTTCTTTTCCAGCAGGATATTGTTGAATTCACTTTGACCGACAAAAAAGATATTGAGCAGTTTGGCATGCTCTTTTTCAATATTGGACAGGTGCCTGATCTCTTCAAGCAGATCGTCGCTTAAACGCTGGGCCTCATCGGCAATGAGCAATACCTGCCTGCCCGCTTCATGCGCCCGTTCCAGAAATTCGGTAAAAAGCAAAAGGAATTCACCTTTTGATTGAAACGGTTTTTTAATGAAAAAGGCATTGGCGATATAGCGATAAAAATCCATCACCTCGAGTTTGGGATCAGGAATTTTCGCCAGCAGAACCTGGGAACCGAGGCTTTTAATCAGCGCATTGATGAGCGTAGTTTTTCCGGTGCCCACATCTCCGGTGAGGAGGAGAAAGCCTTTGTCGTCAAGCACACCGTACTTAAGCGTGGCAAATGCCTCCTTGTGTTTTTCTCCAAGCCAGAGAAAGCGGGAATCGGTTGTTATCTGAAAGGGTTTTTCCTTGAGATTGTAGAAGGATCGGTACATATGATTATCACTTTATTTTCATCACTTTCATCAGCAGGCATGAAAGATCTTTTCATTTTTATACGGTGCCCGTACTGACGCAGCCGGAAGAGACGCTCAACCGGCTTGACCGGGAAATTCAAGAAAACAACGCAAGGGGAGCTGTTTCAGCGGCCCCCCGGAATTCAGACATCTTTGATATCCCAAATATCGCGGGCATACTCCTTGATGGTTCTATCGCTGGAAAATTTCCCCATTCGCGCCACGTTCAAGATCGATTTCTCCGTCCACAGCTTTTTGTCACGGTAAACAGCGCTTATCTTCTCCTGGCAGTCGATGTAGGATTCCAGATCCTGCAGCAGCAGGTAGGGATCATTTTCATTCATGAGATCATTGACGATGGGGCGGAAAATTTCCCGATCCCCATAACTGAACATACCATCCCCGATACTGTCAACTATTCGCTTCACCACCGGACTTTTTTCATAGATGCTCCGAGGTGATCTGCTTTTGTGCTGTTTCTCGTATTCAGCCTCGTCCGCGGTCATGCCGAAGATAAAGATGTTTTCCCGACCGACCTCTTCAAGTATTTCGATGTTCGCGCCGTCAAGGGTGCCCACCGTGAGCGCGCCGTTTAAGGCAAATTTCATGTTGCCGGTTCCCGAAGCCTCGGTGCCGGCGGTGGAGATCTGTTCGGAAAGGTCGGCGGCGGGAATAATCTTTTCAGCAAGGGAGACATTATAGTTCGGGATAAAGACCACCTTGAGTTTCCCGCCGACCCGCGGATCACTGTTCACCACCTCGCCGATGGAATTTATCAGCTTGATGACAAGTTTGGCCTTTTGATAGGACGGCGCCGCCTTGCCGGCAAAAATAATGGTCCGCGGGGTTATGGAAAGTCCGGGCTCATTGACAATGCGGTGATAAAGGGAAACAACATGCAAGGCATTCAACAGCTGCCGCTTGTATTCATGGATGCGCTTCACCTGCACATCAAACATAGTGTCCGTATTGACGCGAATCAGGCAAACCTCTTCGATCAAACGTGCCAGCCGTTTTTTATTATCGCGCTTAATTTCCCGCCATTTCTTCTGAAAAGCGGCATCCCCGGCCCATTTTTCCAACTCCCTCAGCCGGTCAAGGTCGGTCACCCAGTCTGAGCCGATTTTCCCCGAGATGAGACGGGCGAGCCCGGGATTGCATTTGAGCAGCCAGCGGCGGGGGGTGATGCCGTTTGTCTTATTGTTGAATTTCCCCGGATAGAATTGATGAAAATCATTGAAGATCCTGGTTTTGAGAAGCTGGGTGTGCAGCTCGGCCACTCCGTTGACCGAATGACTGCCGATGATGGCCAGATGGGCCATGCGCACCCGCTTGACCTCTCCCTCGGCGATAATGGACATACCGCGCAACTTGTCCGTGTCGCCCGGATATTTCTGTTCAACCTGTTCGAGAAAACGCCGATTGATTTCATAGATGATCTGCAGGTGGCGCGGCAAAACACGACCGAGCAGATCCACCGGCCAGGTTTCCAGCGCTTCCGGCATCAGGGTATGATTCGTATAGGCAAATGTCCTTGTGCTGATGTCCCAGGCCTTTTCCCAGTTCAACCCTTCAAGATCAATCAAAATACGCATCAGTTCCGGGATGGCGATGGCCGGATGGGTGTCGTTCAACTGCACGGCGATTTCGTTACTGAAATGATCAAAGGAGATATTCTTTTTCTTATATCGCCTCATGATGTCCTGGAAGGTGGCGGAAACAAAGAAATATTGCTGTTTGAGCCGCAATTCCTGACCTTCGCGGATATCATCCGAGGGGTAGAGAACTTTGGAAATCGTTTCCGATCGCACCTTGCTTTGCACCGCGCCGATGTAATCGCCGGCATTAAAAAAACCGAGATCAAGCTCACGGGAAGCTCGGGCCGTCCAGAGCCGCATATTGATGACATGATCATTTTTAAAGCCGGGCACCAGGATATCGCAGGCCATGGCGGTCACGTCATCGGTTTCCACCCATTCGGAGCGATAAAAACCGTTTTTATCGACGTAACTGTTGACCTTGCCGTAAAACTGGACCGGAAACACATAGGAGGCGCGTTCAAACTCCCAGGGCGTTCCATAACGCAGCCAGTTGTCCGGCGTTTCCACCTGATAGCCGTTGATCAGCTTCTGATAAAAAAGCCCGTATTCATAGCGGATTCCATAGCCGTAGGCGGGAATTTTCAAGGTGGCGATGGAATCAAGAAAACAAGCGGCCAGACGGCCGAGACCGCCGTTGCCCAATGCGGCATCCTCTTCGGTTTCCCTGATTTCCTCAAGATCATAACCAAGCTGTTCCAGCGCCTTGCTGACCTCGCCCAAGAGCCCCATGTTAACCAGTGCATTGCCGAGAGAACGGCCCACGAGAAATTCCAGGGAAAGGTAATAAACGCGTTTTTTCCTTGTGGTATAAAAATTTTTCTGAGTGGCAATCCATTTTTCCACCAGCACATCCCGCAGGGCGTAGGAAAGTGCCTTGGTAACGTCCCGGGGACCGGCCCGCATGGGATCACGCCCCTGAAAGCTCATCAGATGATGCTGGATCCGTTGCTTGAACTGTTCAGCATTCTTCAAACCAAAAATCGTCGAATAGGCACTGGTGTCCGTGCCGCTGTTCTCTGCAGTTGTCATATGCTCAAACCGTTTATCTGATTATTAAAAAACAGGGGGAAGAATTCATTTTTCTTGCCCTGCATTCGCTTCACGCTGTTGTTGCCCAATTCCCCGCAACAAAAAATTTCTCCCACAAGCCTACACCGGCGGATCAAAAAAAATCAAATAAATTCAACGGGAAGACAAAATATCACGCAACCAGGCCAGGGCTTGGGAACGGTCTCGTATCGTTCCCTCCACCTGGGCCTTCTCCGCCTCGCCGAGAATATCCTTGAAAAACGGCCCCGGCACGAGTCCCACGGCAATCAAATCGCTGCCGGTGAGCAGCGGCGGACCGGCCAGGACCGGTTCAACCTGCTTGCGGCAGACATCATGAACCCGGTCGAACAGTCCGGCAAGCTCCTTTTCCATACCGGGCGGCTTTCCCGGCCCCTGTCCGGCCAGACTGTCCGCCATGGCCAGCAGAAAAAGCCCGGGCAGATCCTGTCCCGCGGCTTTATACAGTTTCAGGCAGGATCGCGGCGTGACATCATTTTTCCTCCGGACATTACATAAATGGAAGGGCCACATATGGAGGGAAATGAGACGGGCCACGTCATCACGCTTTTGCCTGCTCCAGCGCAACCTTGCGGCTACGGACAAAAACAGGTCGGCCCCCAGCCGGTCATGGTTGTAAAAAGTTATGCGGTCGTCGACAACCCTGACGGCGGCCGGTTTCCCCAAATCATGAAAAAGCGCCGCCCATTGCAGCCGCGTTTTTTTCCCGTCTATCGCAAGATAGGTTTCCAGCTCCGTTGCGTGGCTGGGATAAAAAGCGCCGGGCTGCTCGACAATTTTCTCCATCCACTTCAGGGCTTCAAGATTATGGGCAAAAACGTCAAGATGATGGCTGGACGGCTGGTCGACCCCCTCGCCTTGCAGCAGCTCAGGCAAAATGACCCCAAGCAGGCCCGTTTCCTTCAGCAGACCGACCGCGGCAAAGGACCGCCCGCTTGCCATCAGGCAATCAAGCTCGCAGGCGATTCGTTCCGGGGCCACCCCTGCCAGCAGGTCACGATATTTTTCGATCCACCGGAGGGTCTGCTCCTCAATCCGGAATCCGGTTTCGGCAAAAAAACGGAAGGCGCGCAGCAGGCGCAGGGGATCGTCGATAAAGGCTTCAGATGACAGGGCCCGGATTGTTTTCTTCCGGATGTCATCAAGTCCGCCGGTCGGATCAATCACTGTTGAGGAAGGCAAAACAACCGGCAGATCGACCCCGAAAGGCACGGCCAGGGAATTGATGGTAAAATCACGTTTTACCAGATCATGCCTGATATCAACAGCCCCTTGCCGGAAACCGGCGATATCGACCACAAAACCATGCAGGACAACCCTGGCCGTTTCTTCCTTCGCATCAAGCAGGACAAAAGTGCCCCCGGTTTCCCCGGCCAGCTGACGGGCAAATTCCAGGGCGCGGCCCGAGACGGCGAGATCAAGGTCCCGCGCCGCAACTCCGGTCAGCCGGTCACGCACCGTGCCGCCCACGACATAAAGCTCTACTTGATAGCGGGCGGCAAGGGAGGCGATGGCTCGCAGAAGCTCGGGCTGATATTCTTTTTCCTGAATGGGCGATTGATGAGGAATCATTGACGATACGATTTCAGAACTTCCATGATTTTTGAGACGACCATGCCGACAAATGACGGATCCGCAAAAAAATAGCCCGGAGGACACAGTCAACACAAAGACAACAGCCTGTTATTAAAAATATTTCTCCGCGATCTCCGCGTGCTCCGTGGTGAAAAATCTTTTTTTTAACGCAAAGACACGAAGCGGCAAAGGCAACCTCTTGTGCCCCGACATTAAATTTTACGGCTGTCTCACAGTTCGGCGCAGATATTTTCCAGGGTTGTTGACAGACGGCAACAGACATCATGAATATGAATACTTTCCAGACTGAGGGACTCTATGATGACCTCGGTTTGCGGCGGCAGCCTGCCGCGGAAACAAAGCCCCACGGAACGTGCCGTTTCCCGCACCGCGTCTTCGGCAAACTGCGGGCAACGATGTGATTTCAGGACTATTTCCGCCTCATCCGGACGTTTCAGCAGATCCTGGGTCAGATGCAGGGCCTGCTCCAGACAGGGAAGCAGGTCATTATGGGAAGGCACCTGACTCAGCCCGCGCAGGGAAAGCCATGTCTGGGAGCGCTGTGAATGGGTCGGCATGGGACAATCGCCCCGGTCGGCAAAAACCTCGAGGTTGTAGACCTGGGTGCAGGGACAGGCGGTAATATGGCACACGCCGATGCCGTTGGTCAAAAGAACACGCAGGCCATCATCGCCCTTCTCCACCCGTGCCTCCACCCTGCAGGCCAATGAATCAACGGAAACCTGCCGACTGATCTTGGAACGTTGCAGCAAGGGGCGTTTGCCGGTGACGGCAACCTGGGCAATGGTGCCCCGTTGTCGTTCGACGACCATTTCCGCCAGGGCCCGGGCATAATCGCACAGCCTGGTAAATTTGCGGCCATGCAGCTCGGCAATTGCCTGCTCCAGCCGCGACATATGGATTCCCCGGACATGGGACGGCAGATCAACCGTGATGCGCGCCGCAAAGGGAAGCCGCCCCTCGGGCAGGCTCACCCATACCGTCTTGCCGGAGATTCCCACTTCGTCCAGAGGCAGGGCAAAGGAGGGCGACTGCTCCGGCACGTCGGTGCCGGAGGCGATTACCTGCTGATGGGTTGCCCTGGAAATCAAAGGCGCGCCCTGGTCTTTACGAATTGACGTGGTCAAATCTGATCCTCATTTTTGTATTCCAGGAACCCATCAAGCAACTGCCGGAATGTTTTCGGCTGATACTTCCGGAAGCCCTCTTCATCCGCATAGACAAAGTCGTAGCCGGCACCAGGCCGCGCCCGGTTGATATCCTCGCACCACTGCGCAAGCCGCAGCATTTTTTGCGGGACATCCAGGTCTTCCCTCCCTTTGGTTTCGACGATGACGATGCGCTTTTCTGCCAGCTTGACGATGAAATCCGGGTAGTAATTGGCAATATCGCCTGCGGCGTTGACATAATCGAGCTTGAAATGCACGGCAAGATAATTCTTACCGTAGGACACTACATCGGGGCAATTTTCCAGAAACGCGGCAAATTCCAGCTCAAAGCGGCTGTCGCCTATGACCTTGTTGAATACCGATTTTTTCGGAATCAGATACCCCTGGTCTTTGACCACAAAGGGCCGGGTCTGCCGCAGCTTGATGGTATCCCGTATTTGCGCATCGCCCTTGTCCAGAACCGTGAGGTCGTTGATCGCCCGTTTGCAGGTTTCAATCACCGTTTTGGTGGCCGCAAGCTCCGAGAGATTCCGCAAGGTATTGCCGCTTTCCAGATCCACGGCCCGGCCGAACAACCGCCCTTGCACAAAGGTCTTGATTATGCCGTACAGAACGTCGTAGCCGCTGAACAGGCGCAGTTCCTTCATGACGGTTTGGGCGAAATAACCGATCACACTGCGATAGTCAGCCACCCCGGCGCTGTCCAGCATCGTGGTATGGGTGATCTCGCCCGTTGTGATGTCCTTGAAGACAATCTCCCGCTGCTCCTCAGTGCTGAATTCCTGGTACGATACCAGCTGCACAATTAACTTGTCAGTGGTGAGGTCAGCCAGGTTTTTGTACTCCCGGTAAACCCGCGGCGTGAGAATTGGGATTTCGATGTCCAGGGCTTCGATATCCTTGTTCACGTTCTCCCGGTCAACTTCCACCACCAGCGGGGTCTTGGGCTGGGTGCCCTCGCCCATGGCCTTGCGTTCCAGTTCCACGCCTTCCGCTTTAATGGACTCGACAAAATCCATGAAGGCATCAGTGCCGATGACGCTGACATACTCCTCCAGTCCATCGGGGTACATTTTGCGCAGGCCGCGCCCCAATGTCTGTTCGGGCAGGATGTTGCTCTTGGCCGAGTAGGCGCGCAGGCCGACAATAGTGGTGACGTTTTTCACGTCCCAGCCTTCTTTCAGCATCAACACCGAGACAATAGCCTTGCAGGGGCTCTCCGGACCGTCGATTTCATTGGCCTGTTTGCGCAGCTTCTCCAGCTCCTCCCTGGCCTTGCCGGATGCCGCCTCGGAAATCTCGCCGTTGTTTTTGGTGTGGATGGTCAGCACAGCGCCTTTCAGTTCCGGGTAGCGGCCCTCCAGATAGTCGGCCACGTCATCGCAGTTGCGGGTGTCGTCGGTCATGACAAACAGGATGGCCTTCTTGCCCATTTTTTCGTGTTCGGCGTATGCCTTGCGCCACTCGATCACCCCCAGGTCGAGGTAGTCGGCATATTTTTCGGTGTACCGGGCGCTTTGCCGTTCGGACAGCTTGGCCCGGCTGGACGCATCGGGCAGCACCGGGTGCTTGACCACGTTTTGCGAAATGGCTTCCACCAGCGGGTAATCGGCCACCGTCTGCACAAAGATCGCCCCATTGTTATGCCTGGGCGTGGCGGTCACATCCACCTGCAAGGCCAGGGCGCCACCTTTCTGCAACAGCCGGTTGTGGATGTCCTCGATGGACTTGAACCAGGCAAGCCGGGCATCGTGAATGTGGTGGGCCTCGTCGTTAACGACCATCAGCTCGTCGATGTCGCGCACGATCATCCCCAGATCCACTCTGGAATCCGTGGTCGCGCCCGTGGGCCGCCTGCCCAGAAAGTAATCCATGGTGTTTTCGTCATCAGGCGAGGGAGGAATGTCATCGCCGGCATAGACACGGTGGATATTGGTGAGAAAAATATTGCCCGTGGGCCGGGTGACGCGCACCTCGTCCTGTTTGTGCAGGGTCAGTTGAAAATCATCCCGCCAGTTGCGGCCGTCAAAACCGTTATCCGGCAGCACCGGGTCGGCAAAGAAGATGCGCAGCCCCTGGAAATCGTGATAGATACGGTCCAGCACGATGATGTTGGGCGCGATCACCAGAAAGTTGCGCGACAAAACGGAATCCGGCTCATACAGCCGGTGGAAAAAGCTCCAGGCGATGACCAGACTCATCACCTTGGTCTTGCCGGTGCCGGTGGCCATCTTGATGACGAACCGCCGCCAACTTTCATCGAACATGCCGGCCGACACCACGCCGGAGCCGTCAAAGCGCATCAGGTCGAACTTGTCCCGCACGCCCGCCACGTCATACAGATAGATGATGGTTTCCAGTGCCTCGCGCTGGGCGAAGTAATACTGGAACTGGGTCATCGTACCGTCGGCCTTCTCCAGCAGGTGCGGGGCGGTAAACCACCAGGTGAGCAGGCTGCGGCTCGTATCCGTGGCGCCTGCATAGCCGCCGTCGCGGAACTCCTTGACCTTCCGGCGCAGCCGGGCCACCAGCGGCGGCATCAGCTTGTCCTGGGTCGTCTCACGCAGGGCCTCGTCGGCCGGGAACCAGCGCAGAGCCGGATCAAGAATGGCATGGGGGGAAGCGGGGAAATCAGGATGAAGGGCCATGAGTATCAGCTTCTTTTCGTATGAATCCGATCCAGCTCAACTCGCACCGGCTTGCCGTTCTGAAAAAACACCGCATACTGCCCCAGCCGCCGTTTTCTTTCCAGCGCCTCGGCAACGGCGCGTTTAAGGGCCTCTCTTACCTGTTGTGATTGACGTTGAATTTCAGTCATCATTGTCTCCTTTTTGTAAAGCAGCAAACAGCGGCTCATTTTCCACCGAAAGGCCGGCATGGTCCTGCACGAAAATGACCTCGGGCTGAAGCTCCGAATTATCCAGACAGATGGTCGAGCTGCATAGCGGCGCGTAATGGTTCAGAAGATTGGCGATACTGCGCGGGTATCGCCGGACAATGGACTCGCGCGTAATATCGTGGCCGCCGTGGGCGACCCTTTCCGCCACCCGCTCAATGGACATCTCGACACTGGGCAACCACAGATAGTAGAGATCAACCCGCCACCCATCATCCAGGAGCTTTCGGATCAGCCGCAGATAGGTTTTGCCGGAAAGCGTTGTTTCAAAGGCAAAATCTTCCCGTCTTCGGATATGATGTTCAATCTCACGCAGAAACAAACGACTGGCCGCAATCAGTTCCCTGTCTGGTGCCAGTGGCGAAAGTCCCGCCGCGATCAAGTCCGCATTGACGAAATTGCGGCAATGAATTTCCGGCAGCCAGGAGAGCGCAAACGTCGTTTTGCCCGCGCCATTCGGGCCGGCGATAATGGTGCAGACAGGGGGGCTCACACCCGCACCTCGATAATCGTCATGGTGTCGTTGCCGAAAATGTCCACCACCTTGACCGCTATCTTGCGGCGGCCGGGCAGGCATTCCTGGGCCACGCTGGTCAGTTCGAGCGACCGGTCCTTTCTGGTGCGGAAGGACTGCCACTCGTTTTCAAAGATGTAGTCGCCCGTCCACTGTTCCTCCCACTCGTTGCTTTCGGGATTCCGCACCCGGATGATCTCACGCTTGCTCTCGAAGTTGAAATCCACGGCCCAGTAGTCGATCCAGTCGGTCCAGTGGTGGGTCAGCGTCTCGCGGGTGAGGATGCCCTTGGCGTCCCTGCTCACCTTGACGATGCGGCCCTTATCCACCACAACCCTGCTGCCCTTGTTTTTCAAGCTCTCTTCGGCGTGCTGGATGGAATCCTGGGAGTAAAAGACGGAAAAGTCGGTCAGTTGCACGGACACGGCAGGGGGCTTGCCTTTTTTGCCTTCCGTGGCCAGGGGTTTGACCTCGATGGCCGCCACGTCGTGGAACACCACCTGATTCTTTTCCACCGCCCGCTTGTCAAAGACCTCGGCCGGGATGTACTTGGGCGCGATGTCGATGCCCTTGGCCCTGGCCTCCTCCAGCACATTGGGAAACAACCCCATCTCGAACTCAAAGCCCAGGATATCCACCTTGGTGATGTGTTTCTTGCGGCATTCCAGGATGATCTCTTCGACAAAGAGCCGGGTCACCGGCAGGTTGACCGGCCCCACGGCCACCAGCCGCCCGGCCCGCTTGCCGTGGAAGCCGGCGAAGTTTTCCACTTTTTCCGCCCGGTAGGCCTTGAGGATCAGCTCGACAAAGGCGGCCTCCTTTTCGGCCAGCTGTTTGTGACGCTGTTCTTCCCGCAGGTCGGGACTAACGCCGATGTAGTGCTGCCGCTCGTACTTGCCCAGGTTCAAGATTTCAAAGGCCCGGTAATTTTTTCTGGCGGCCTTGAGGCCGCGCTGCACGCCGATCAACCGTTTTCTGGTGGTGTGGATGGCGAATTTGCCAAGATCGGTGGCGATCCATTTGCGGCCCAGTTTTTCCGCCACCGCCGCCGTGGTGCCGGAACCGCAGAAGAAGTCGGCGACCAGATCGCCTTCGTTGGAAGAGGCCTTGATGATGCGTTCGATGAGGGCTTCTGGTTTTTGGGTGGGGTAGCCGAGACGTTCCGACGAGGTGTTTCCAATGCGGCCGACGTCATCCCATAGAGTTGTAAGGGGTTTTCCTTTGGTCTCATCAAGGTATACTTTTAATCCATCGAGCCTCGGTGTACCGTCCTGTTTCGTTAAAATACGACCTTCTGCCCAAAGTTCTTCAAGTTTCTCCAAAGGGTATCCCCATGAGCGGTTTGATGGGGGCTTTGTTCCTCGCCATTCGAACTGACGATTTGGATTCGCGGAGGAAAATGTCATGTCTCGCCCAGTGTATAGCCTGCCATTTTCGTCTTTTTTATATCTTCCAAGCTGTGCATCACCATAGGCAGTTCGTTGTTCATTGAAAATGAAGGAATCCGATTTGGAAGCGAAAAAAATAGTTTCTTGAGAACGAACATACCCTTGGGTCTGCATGTTGTGGGCATTCGTTCTTATCCAAACAATTTCATTTTGAAATTGTTCACGTCCAAAAACTTCTTCGAGAGCAAGCCGAATGTACGCGTTCACCCGCCAATCACAATGCACATAAATACTGCCATCCTCGGCCAGCAGGTCCCGCATCAGGATCAGCCGTTCGTAGATCATGCTGATGAAGGAATCCGCCCCCTTGCCCCAGGTGTCGCGGTAGGCGATCTCTTCCAGGATATTGGGCTTCTTGGTGAAGGTATCGCCGCCGATCTCGATGTCCATGGAAAAATCCGCGCCCACGTCAAAGGGCGGATCGATGTAGATCAGCTTGAGGCCGCCCTGTTTGTCGATCTCGTCGCGCAGCGGCCCGTTTTTCAGGCTGGCGAGGATCAGCTTGTTGTCGCCCCAGATGAGCTTGTTGGTCCAGCCCTTGAGCTGGCGGCCCCGTTCGTCCAGGCCGAACAGGTTCAACTGGATGGCCTTGTCCGCCGTCTTCTCGGCCCGGGGTTCATCCACCTGCTCGATGGTCTGAAAGGGCAACACGATGTTGCAGACATCATTTGACTTGCCGTTCCAGACCAGCTCCACCTCGCGTTTATCGGCAAAAAGCAGAAAACGGTATCTGTCCGGCAGCGGCTTGTCCGCCTCAATAAAGCGGATGATTTCCTGTTGTTCCTGTTCGGTCAGTCGCGGCATAAACGTCTCTTTTCATATTCCGGCAGAATTGATGGTCTCGTAAAAAAAAATAGTATTTCACTGTTTCCCCACTGCAACACCGCATCTATTTCACCAAATTTCCCGGCGGGAAACAGCGGGCTGCGTCGGCAATCCTGCCGTCCTGCACGCATTCAATATAGTCCTGGGCCCGGGGAATCATGTCGTCCAGATACAGGCCGATCTCCTTTTCCGTTGCCGTGGCCAAGGTCTGGCTGAACAGACACTTCCGTTCCCCGCCCCCGGTGGAAGGCAGGCCGAAATCCTCCAGCAGATGACGGGTGGTCATCTGCTCGGCAAAATCATCGTACACCGGATACCGGGCGGCAACGCCGAAGCGCGCCGAGAATTTGGCGATTTTTTCCATGAAAACCGGCGTCTGTTCGGGATAATGACTTTGTTTTTTCGTATACCCGGCCACCACGGTGGGAATGAGATGCTCGTTGCAATAAAGCACCGCCCTGATGTGCATGGCAAGCTTGCAGGCAACGCATACCAAATTTTTCCCGCCGTAGCGGGGCATGAATTCCTCATAGCGGTCAAGCCACAATCCCTGAAAAAGCCGGCCCATATCAAGTTCAACCAGGTAGCTGTCTGGGATCTCCATGGAGTCGGGCACGCGCCGGGCGAGAAGAGCGCGGGCTACTTCATACCGGTTGCGGGTGAAGTCCGGGAAACGCCCCATGCCGTTCAGCATGTTCAGCAGATGAAGACGCCGGGGCCTGGGCATATCCGGATGATGGCCGGCGGTTGCCAGGGCGTAGAGGGCCAGGGAATCGGTGCCGCCGGAGAAAAGAATCGCAAGTTCCTGTTTATGCATGTTATTCCTCATATTTTACCCGATAGTGGGTGAAAAGCTCCCCATTCTTTTCCTGTCTGCAGGAAAGAAGCTCCAGGGCAAGAAAGGGGCAGCCAAGCGAGCCGACTCCTTCCACCAGGGAAGGGGCGCCTTCTCCGCCGAACAACTGCGGGGTTATGGTCACCAGAATTTCATCCACCACCCGTTCCCGAAGCGCCCTGTAATTCAGTATTGCTCCACCCTCCACAAGAATCGACCCGGCACCCCGCTTTTCAAGCTCACGGATGGCCGCGGCAATCGACAAAAATCCATCAAGGAGCGGCAGCGCAATCAGCTCAGCCCTGCCTCGCAACCGTTCGCCAAGACCCGCATGAACGCCATCACCGCAGAAAACAAGGGGCTTTGGTCCTTGGGCGAATATTTTCTTCCCCGCGACCGGGATATCGCCGCTCATGGTGATCAGGGCGCGCAGGCGATGCCGACCGCAAACGCTTCCTCGCATTTCCGGGTCGCCATGCCGCAGGGTATTGCCGCCCATGAGGCTGGCATCCGTTTTATCCCGCACGGCTTCAAGAAAACGGCGGTCAACGGCACTTCCCAGCGGTGCCGGACTGATCCGACCGCACAGGGTCATGGCGGCAATCATGATAACTTTTTTCTCGCGCATTTCCTCATTAAAACACAAGAGCCGTCGCTTGTTAAAAAATTTCTTTCGTCATTGACCTTTTTCAGGATATAAGCTTATGGCAACAAGCAACGCCGCGGCCGCGAAAGAGCATGGCCGCGGCAAGGTCCGGAGCGGCAAAGGGGCCGCAGTGAAACAGGGAGAAGGAAAGCGGCTCTTTCGTAACGGCTCCCAAAAAACCAGAGGAAGCCGATGCACATTTCCCGTATCACCCTGCGTCATATTGATTTTGCCGACGACACCTACGCACTTCTGCCCCCATACTGCACGGAGGAGATCCCTTCCTCCCTGGTCGACTCCATCAAACGTTACGGCATCCTCCATCCGCCCATTGTCAAGGAAAAATCAGCCGCATCCTTTGTCATCGTGGCCGGCAGAAAAAGATTGCGCATCGCCATGGAACAGTGCGCCGGGGTCACCTGCGACTGCATTAAACTGACCGAAAAAACATCGGAAGCGGAAACCCTTGGGCTTTGCCTGGAAGAAAGACTGCTGGGCAAACCCCTCAGTCCAGTGGAGCGGGCAACCTTTTTTCTCAAGGCACTGCAATGGCTGGATGAAAAGCAACTGGCCGAAAACCACCTGCCGCTCATGCAGCTTTCCCCCTCGGTTTACTTAATCCAGCGCGACCTGAAACTGCTTGAACTGGAAGAACCGCTGGTTATTGCCGTCCATGAACAACACCTGGAGGAAAAAGTCGCCTTTGAACTGAGCAAATTGTCTTTCAGCGACCGCATGGCCCTTTTTGAAATGATAAACAACCTGCGGCTCAGTGTCGGCAACCAGAAAAAACTGGTCGTCACCAGCCGGGAACTGTCCGCCAGGAAAAGCATCACCATCTGCGAGCTGTTGTCCGGCACAGAGGTCGCAGCCATTATCAATCATCCGGAAGCGAATGTGCCGCAAAAAACAGCCAATCTGATGAAATGGCTTTCCAGTCAACGCTTTCCCCGCTTCAGTGAAGCGGAAAAAAATTTCCACCAGTTTACCGCCGGTCTGGCTCTCCCCACTGAAGCACGGCTTGAGCACAGCCTTTCCTTTGAAAAAAACGAACTGCTGCTCACCCTGTCCTGTGCGGATCGTCCCCATTTCACCCAAATATGGGAAAGAATCAAAGACCTCTTTCCCGCAAAGCCTGCCAAGGAATCACGCCCATGAAAAACATCATGATGATACGACGCACCGTCTTTCTCCTTGTTCCCATTTTTCTTTTCTGGGCGGGCAACGCCCTGGCCGGGCCGGTGGTCCTGTTTGATCAGGCCCACGCCCAACAGTTTCTGGTCGAGAAAAAGCGGCCGCTCGATCTTTCCGCCCTGGCCGACGTTTTTATCGAACAGGGCGCGGAAATCCGCACCACCGGCATACCGCTTTCCGATCAAACCCTCCAGGATGTCGACGTCCTCATCATTTCCGGTCCTTTTGCGCCCATTTCCACCGCCGAGGTGGTGGCCATCATGAAGTTTATCTACCGGGGGGGGAAACTTGCCGTCATGACCCACATCAGCGAACCCCTCATGAACCTGATGCCGCAATTGGGCATTGCCGTGTCTTCCGCTGCGATCTCGGAACAGGAAAATGTCATCGGCGGCAATCCCCGGAATTTCGCAGTCAAGGATTTCGCGCCTCACCCTCTCACCCGCGACCTGAAAAGCTTTCAGATATACGGCGGCTGGGCGCTGCTCCACAAAAAACCGGAAATCAGCGTTATCGGCCGCACCAGCCCCAAGGCATGGATTGACCTGAACCAGAACGGCGAACTGAACGACAAAGACGCAGTGCAGTCATTCTCCCTGATTCTGGCCGGCCAGGCAGGCAAAGGCGCCTTTGTTGTTTTTGGTGATGACGCCCTCTTTCAAAACCAATTCCTCAAGGACGGCAACCTGCAACTGGCCCGAAACATGGCCATTTGGTTCTGCGGCCCGGGCCGTTCGATCTAGTCCTGCGCATTTTGCCCAATCCGCTGGTGCCACAATGTGGGTTATTTGCAAATACAATTGGCCAAATAACCCACCACTCATACCTCCCTCCCCTTCGCCATTTCTGCTCTTAACTAACTGAAACGACAAACAAAAACGGCTTAATTCACAGCGTGGTACTCCTTTTGCACTGATTCATCATCAAACCCCAATGAGCGCCGTCGCCATTCACGGAAACGGACCATTCACCAGGGAGGTCACATGATGAACGCAGCTACCATGCAGATCGCAACGGAAAGCCATGACAACCGGAGCAGAATCAAGGAACGGACCCTGGCCGTATTTGACTTCGCCATCCCCTTTCATATCATTGCAATGGACACAGACGGCCTTGTTTTCCGTTATGTCGGCAATGAGCAATGGTTCAGAAACCCGAAAAACATCGATATCGTCCATGACGGCTTTATCGTGAAAAACCTGCGGGTCAGCTCTGTTTCGGATTTCCGCATCCCGTCCGATCTGGTGCAGACCAGACATCACCGTGTGCAATTTACGGATCTTTCTCCGGAACAGATGCAACAGCTCGACCATTTCATCGTGCATTAACACCCCGGCCTTCGGCTCCAGCTTGGCTCGATTCATTATCGATTTTTCATCGCGATCATGATAAAGAAGGGAAGAGGATTTCTTTTCTCAACCTTCTTCCCCGATGGAAAAAAACAGTCGTGAAAGCAGACAACTCGAAAAGCCGGCCGAAGAAAATCCCGAACCAGGCCGATCAGCGGCTTACAACCGTCAATCTGCGCGAAATAGTCTGGGCCATGTCGGACATGCTCGACCTGGTCGGAGTGGATGATTTTTATCACGGCAAGCGGGTCGCCTACATGGCCATCGAGTGCATGCGACTGCACAGTGCGGGTACCCCATGGGACTCCCTGCTTGTCGCCACCCATGATGCATCGCTTCTGCATGACTGCGGCGTTTCTTCAACGATACTCCACAAGAAAATCGTCGCCGAACTGGACTGGGAGCAATCCCATATCCATTGCGAACGAGGCCACGCCCTGCTCGTCAAACAACCGCTGCTTGCCCACCTTGCCCCTGTTGTCCTTGCCCACCATACACATTGGCAAGATCTGACGGACACTCCGGCGACCGAGGAAGCCAGGCTTCTTGCCAACTGTATTTACATGGCGGACCGCATCGACTCCCTGGCAACGGGATATGCGCCCCACGAGCTTCTGCTGCAATGCAGGGAAATCAGAAAAATCATTGCCGGATACCGGGGACGGATGTTTGCTCCCCAGCTGGTTGACACCTTCCTTACCATCTCCGAAAATGAAAATTTCTGGCTCACCTTCTTTGCTCCCCATATCGACTCCTATTTCAAGGAGTTGCATATTCCACTGCGTGAGCAGCGGGTCGATTCAAAGACGTTGCGAGAAATTGCCGCCCTTTTTGCCGACATTGTCGACGCCAAAAGCCCGTTCACCGCCGAACATTCGCTCGGGGTCGGGTTGCTGGCCGCCTACATCGGCACCCTGTGCGGACTTGACCGGCCAACCTGTGAAAAACTGGAACTGGCGGGGTACCTGCACGATCTCGGCAAGCTGAAGGTGCCGGATGAAATCCTGGAAAAAAACGGTCCGCTGAATGTCACCGAACGGGCGATCATCATCCAGCACAGCTTTGAAACCTACCAGATATTGCGCCGCATCAGCGGTTTTGAAGCAATTGCCCGGCTGGCCGCCTTTCACCACGAAACGCTGTCAGGAGAAGGCTATCCTTTTCATATGCACGGTACCGAACTCAGTATTGAGGCACGAATTATCGCGGTGGCCGATATCTTCCAGGCCCTGGCCCAAAACCGCCCCTACCGTTCTGCCCTGCCGCCGGAGAAAATCAAGACCGTTTTGCAGAATCTTGCCAAAGCCGACAAACTTGATCCGGAACTCGTTGCGCTTGTGACAGTAAACCTGATTCCCTGCTGGCAGGTTGCGACACAAACAAACACACGACAAAATGAGTCTTACGGTTGATGAAGCATACCAAACCCATCCTCTCCCTTGTCCTTTTCGCCGTGGCTCTTGCCGCGGGAATCTTTATCTTCAACCGCCCGAAACCGCTTCCCGTCCGAGTCGCCACCGTTGATCGCGGCACCATCGAGTCAACCGTGGTCAACACCCGGGCCGGCACGGTAAAGGTCTGTCGCAGGGCCGGTCTGTCACCCGCAGTAGGCGGGCAGATCGCCGCCTGGCCGGTGTCCGAGGGCATGAAAGTCAAAAAAGGCGACCTCTTACTCGCTCTCTGGAACGATGATCTCCGGGCCCAGCTCAAACTGGCGCAAAGCGAGGCTGACGCGGCCCGATCAAACGCCGAGGCGAGTTGCCTGCAGGCCGATATCGCCAAACGCCAACTGAACCGCCATCTTTCCCTTAAAGACATCGGCGCCACCACGGAGGAACGCCTTGACAAGCTCGCAACCGACGCAGCCATTACCAATGCCCAGTGTCATGCTGCCAAAAAAAACCTGGAGGTGACCAACAATCGCATTGCCGTGGTTGCCGCCAACCTGGAACGCACCATTCTTCATGCCCCCTTTGACGGCATCATTGCCCAGCTGAACGGCGAACTGGGCGAATACGTCACCCCTTCGCCGGTTGGTGTCCAGACCCTGCCCGCGGTTGACCTGATTGACGGGAGCTGCTACTACGTCTCGGCGCCCATTGATGAAGTTGATGCGGCCTCCATCCGCACGGGCATGGAGGCGCGCATTTCACTGGACGCCTTTCGGGGCCGCACCTTTGCGGGACGCGTCAAACGTATCAGTGATTACGTGCTTGATATCGAAAAACAGGCCCGCACCGTGGAAATCGAGGTTCTTTTCGACCATGCCGAAGATATGGCCAACCTGCTGCCCGGCTACAGCGCCGACGCGGAAGTCATTCTCGATATCAAGGAAAACGTTTTGCGCATCCCCTCCGAGGCAATCATCGACCAAACCAAGGTATACGTTTTTGATCAGCAGTCGGGCACACTTCACGAACGGCGGATTACCACCGGTTTGGCGAACTGGGACTATACCGAGATTGTTTCCGGGGTAAGCGAGGGAGAACAGATCGTCCTCACCGCCGATCGCAAAGAGCTAAGGGACGGGGCAGCGGCTGAAGTGGAAGCAAACGGCAATGACTGACACCATCATCGAACTGATTGACATCAACCGCACGTTCATTGTGGGCGAAGAAAAGGTCTATGGCCTGCATGCCGTTTCACTGCAAATCCGTCAAGGTGAATACATTTCCATCATGGGCCCATCCGGCTCCGGCAAATCGACTCTTTTAAACACCATCGGTCTGCTTGATCGGCCGGACAACGGTCTCTACCGCTTCGAAAACCGCGTTGTCATCGACATTGACGATGACGAACGTGCCGGCATCAGGCGGCAGCGCATCGGTTTCGTCTTTCAACTTTTTCACCTGGTTCCCCGTCTGACCGCGGCGGAAAACGTCGAACTGCCCCTTATCATCGCCGAAATCCCTGTCGAGAAACGCAGACAACGAGTCACAACCATTCTTTCCAGCCTGGGCCTGACGGAGCGGGCCGGTCATCGCCCCGATCAGTTGTCCGGCGGACAACGGCAGCGGGTTGCCATTGCCCGGGCGATATCCATGCAGCCCGCCGTTCTGCTGGCCGACGAACCCACCGGCAATCTGGACAAGGCCGCCGGTCGTGATGTTGTCGATATCCTGGAGGGACTGAACCGGGAGGGACTTACCTTGATCATGGTCACCCATGATCCGGAACTGGGGAGCAGAGCCCGCAGGCAGATCCGCATGGAAGACGGCCGGATCATCACGGATAGCGGCTGATGCGTTTCATCGATGTTTTTTCCTATTCCGCCTCCGCCCTTTTCGCCGTGCGACTGCGCAACATGCTCATACTGCTGGCCATGTCCATCGGCGTGGCCGCGGTGATCATCCTGACCTCCCTCGGCGAAGCTGCCCGTACCTATGTGGTGTCGAATTTTTCCAGTCTCGGCACAAATCTGCTCATCGTGCTGCCCGGCCGTTCGGAAACAACCGGTGCAATGCCGCCGCTGCTCGGCGAAACGCCGCGCGATCTCACCATCGATGACGCCAAGGCCCTGCTGAACAGCCGCTTTATCAGCAATATGGCGCCCATCGTCGTCGGCAATGCCCCGGTTTCCCGGCAGCAACGGGAACGGGAAGTCGCGGTGCTCGGCACCTCAGCCTCCTTTCTTCCCATTCGTCGACTCACCATGTTTTCCGGCAGTTTTCTGCCGGAAAGTGATCC
This sequence comes from Desulfobulbaceae bacterium DB1, assembly GCA_001914235.1. NCBI lineage: Bacteria > Pseudomonadati > Thermodesulfobacteriota > Desulfobulbia > Desulfobulbales > Desulfobulbaceae > Desulfobulbaceae bacterium DB1. Next base: position 68,814 of record MQUF01000020.1, on the reverse strand, counting down.
AACCAAGGGGCAATCCATCTGCGTGATCGGACGAAGCCTGGCTGAAGAATTATTCGGCAGCCAATCCGCCATCGGCAAAATTGTCAGAATCGGCGACAGCCGCTTCCGGGTCATCGGCCTGCTCAGTTCCGCCGGCATCTCCATCGGTGTCGACCTTGACGATCTGGCGGTCATTCCAGTGGCCGCCGCCCAGTCCCTTTTCAACACCGAGTCCCTTTTCCGCATCATCGTCGAGGCCCGTGACCGGAACCTCATTGCCCAGGCAAAAAATGACATCCTCACCATCATCAGACAACGTCATGACGGGGAGGATGACGTCACGGTCATTACCCAGGATGCGGTGCTGTCCACCTTTGATCGGATTTTCACCGCCCTGAACCTCACCGTCAGCGGCATTGCCGTGATCAGCCTGCTGGTGGCCGGCATCCTTATCATGAATGTCATGCTGGTTTCCGTGTCGCAGCGCAGGCAGGAAATCGGACTGCTCAAGGCACTGGGCACACCTGCACGTCAGATTCTGCTTCTTTTTCTCACCGAGGCGGCGCTGCTTTCCCTTTGCGGCGCCCTGCTCGGGACAATTTTCGGACTGTCGGCCAACGGCGCGCTGCAGCATGCTTTCCCTGACTTTGTCATCGCTCCTCCTGCCTGGGCGGTGGGCTTCGCCGTCCTGACCGCGCTTTGCACCGGCTTGTTGTTCGCCGCTCTGCCGGCAGGCAAGGCCGCTTCCCTGGAACCGGTCACGGCCCTTTCCCGGCACTGATATCATGCGATCATCGGATATCCTGAAATTCTCCGCAAAAGCCATTGCCGGCCACAGGTTGCGCAGCTTTCTCACCACCCTGGGCATTGCCATCGGCATAGGTTCGGTGATTCTGCTCACCTCCATCGGCGAGGGTGTGCAGCAGTTTATGGTAAAGGAGTTTACCCAGTTCGGCACCAACCTGGTGGCCATCGTGCCGGGCCGCACGACAACCATGGGAATGTCGGGCGCGGTGGTCAGTAATGTCCGCCCCCTCAGCCTTGAAGACGAACGGGCATTGCAAAACATCCCGCAGATAACGGCCACGGTTCCGGTGGTCCAGGGAAACGGCGAAGTCGAGGCACGGCGCAAACAGCGACGCACCACCATTCTCGGTGTCGGCCCCTTTGCCCCGCTGGTCTGGCAGTTCAACGTAGCGGTGGGCACGTTCCTGCCGCCCGATGATCCACGGGCGGCAAGGGCTTTTGTCGTTCTGGGCAGCAAGGTGAAGGCCGAACTGTTCGGCCAGGCCAATCCCCTTGGTCAAATCGTCCGCATCGGTGGATTCCGTTACCGGGTCACCGGTGTCATGGAGTCAAAGGGGCAGATCCTCGGCTTTGACCTTGACGACGCGGTTTATATCCCCGCAGCCCGGGCCCTTGAATTGTTCAACCGCAACAGCCTGATGGAAATCGATGTTCTTTACGACAACGATGCTTCGGCCGCAAAGATTGCCGAACGGGTGAAAAAAACCATCATCGACCGGCACGGCAGCGAGGATTTCACCATCACAACCCAGGATCAGATGCTCGACGTCCTGGGCGATGTGCTGGACAAACTGACGCTGGCCGTGGCCGCGCTCGGTGGAATTTCTCTGCTGGTGGGAGGGGTGGGAATCATGACCATCATGACCATCGCCGTGCGGGATCGAACCGGCGAAATAGGATTACTGCGGGCGCTGGGTGCGACCCGCAGTAAGGTACTGCGCTTGTTTCTCATGGAGGCTGTTTTTCTTTCAGCGGCCGGGGGAACGGCGGGACTTGTGCTCGGCGGGGGAGGAGCCCGTCTTCTACATTTTGCCGTTCCGGCATTACCGACCCAAATTAGTCTTCTCTATGTCGTCCTTTCCATGACCCTGGCGGTGGCCATCGGTCTTCTTGCCGGTGTCCTGCCTGCTTTCCAGGCCGCAGACATGGACCCGCAAGAAGCGCTGCGGGCCGAATAGCGCTGCCGCTCATCACCCGCCGATGGCAACCAGCCAGCCTTTCACCATCCCGACCACGCCGTTCTGCATCATGGCGCTGACCAGACATGCCACACTCCACAGACCGATCAAGGCGCAAAGATTGAAAATTGTACCGGTGCCGACATGACATGCTGCCTCGGCAATGTCTTCATCATATTCGTCCCGTTCAACAACCGCTGTATTTACCCGATATTTATCAGTCCGTTTCATTACCGTTCCTCCTTCTGTTGAAGTGCAAGAGGTGTTGTTCATCTCTCTTGACTTTCTCTTAAAGCAGGAGCTGTGCCACAAGACGTTACACACCACACAAATCACATTAACGTATTGATAATACGAATATTATTACAAAGTGCCGCAAACCCCGAAAAAGCAGATGTGTTGCATGGACTGATGCACGCCACAGAGAGTGTCGCAGGGAATGCCACACATAAGTGTTGCAGGAGACGGGATAAAAATCCGGGTTGGCGCCGGGGTTGAAATATTGCTATTTTTGAAGTGTCTGGGTATGTTACGGGGCCCTTGCGGTTAAGGCGCGACTGGTACCCGTTTGCGAAAGATGCGGTTGGGTCCTTGTTCTGCTGAAATCCATGGCCTTCGCGGTTCTCAGCAATTTCACCAATAAAACCACAAAAAAGAGATTATGACAACATGGCACCGATAAAAAAAGGAAGCAAGGTTAAAATCTATTATACCGGCAAATTTAAAGACGGAACGGTTTTTGAAACAAACATCGGTCAGGAACCGTTACAGTTTGTTGTCGGTAAAGGCAAAGTCATCAAAGGTTTTGATCGGGCGGTCATGGGCATGGATCTCGGCCAAAGGAAAACGGTGACCCTGAAACCAGCCGAAGCATACGGCCCGCGGGATCCGGACCTGGTTTGGTCAGTGAAGGCAGATGACCTGCCGCCGGGAAGCTCCCGGGAGATCGAAGCAGAGGTTTCCTTCACCGATGCCGCGGGAAATGAGATAGCAGGACGTATCACAGCCATTGAAAATAACATGATCACCATCGACGGCAATCATCCCCTTGCCGGACGCAATCTCACCTTTGAATTGCGGATTGAGGCAATCAGCTGAAAAACAAAAGAACGGAGATTCAAGGACCTTCATTCCCCCCTGGATATTTTTTTCGGTTGATGCCGGAAGACGAACCGCGGCCGACGTGTCGCCGATGGCCTCGAGAAAGGGACTTTTCAGTCGCGGCAATGGATCTGCCGGGTTTCAGGGGCATTGGTTCAAAGGAAAATTACGGCAGGAACGGCATGGAAATAAAATAGAATCCCAGCCCAACAATGATGATACCGGCGATTTTCCGCATGACGAGCAGGGCGTTCCGCCACGCCAGGCTGCCGACTATCTGCTTCATTCCGGCACTGAACATGCCGGCCAGCACGAGGGGAAAACAATGACCGGCGGCAAAAAAGATCAACATGACGATACCGTACAGTATCTCATTCCGCAGGGTGATCAGTCCTAAAATGGGGGCAATGAAACCAAAGGTGCAGACCCCGGAAAGAAAACCATAGGCAAGGCCGAGAATCATGGCGCCTGCCGTTCCTTTCAGTTGAAAACGGCGAAGCCTGCCGCCGGCGGTGGAGCATTGCGGTGGGCCAAAAAGCGGCCAGGCGACCCAGAGAAGAATAATGCCGACAATAATCGACCAATAGGGACCCACATCACCCAGCATCCTTCCCAGCAGAGAACAGATCACGCCGATGGCGACAATGGTAATGAAAAGCCCGGAGGCAAAGAAAATCGCATATCGAGCGGCCAGACGAAGGGGCAGCACCTGATGCTGCCCGGCGACATAGGCGACGAGCAGGGGGATGGAAGCCATGTGGCAGGGACTGAGCAGAACACTTGTCATTCCCCACAGAAAGGTTGCGGGCAAGGCAAACCAAGGCCCTGACTGCATGACGTTATTGAGTGTAACGAGGAATTCATCCATAAAAAAGCTTAATCCCGCAAAAGAGCGTCAAGTTTTTCCGTGATTGTTTTTTATCGAGAAAACCCGCATGTCGCCACACCTCTTTGCCCTGTCCGTCATAAAATATCCGGGTTGGAATTGCGCTTATCTGAAATTCATTTGCCGTGTCCGTGTTTTCCCGGACATCAATAAAAATAACGGCAGCTCGCCCTGCGTCCGCCTTTTCAAGCTCAACCGGAATCGGCGCCATCATTTTACAAGGTATACATGACTTTGCGCCCAGGTCAAGCATGATAAGCGTATCCGGCACGGGAAATTTTATTTCCCGCGGATTCGCCCAGACATCAGACAATGCCGAAGAACGTGTGATGCACAGCCCGCAAGGCTGTGCATTTTGAAGGAGGCGCAAGCTCTTCCTCTTTTGTTGCCGAACTTCAGTGATAATCAAATAAAAAAATGATAGGATGACATCAAAGACACTCGCAACCGAAGACAATAATCCGACAAACAACACAACCATGCGCAAAACAAAAATCATCTGCACCATCGGACCCAGGACCTCCTCCTTTGACATGCTGAAAAAGCTCTGCGACAAGGGCATGAATATCGCCCGGCTCAACATGTCCCACGGTTCACATGAATGGCATCGCGGTGTCATTCGGTCCATCAAGCGGATCAATAAAAAATTCGGCGGCTCCATTGCCATCATGCTTGACACGAAAGGTCCGGAGGTGCGCACCGGTGACGTAAAACGCGATATCGCCCTTGCGGAGGGAGACATACTGACCCTGACCGTCAGACGCCAGGCCGAACTTGAACCCCATTGCGTCGAGGTCAGCTATGATGGATTCGTCAACGAGGTATCGGTGGACGATATCGTCCTGATTGACGGCGGCATGCTCAGCCTGAAGGTAAAGGAAATAACCCGAACCGATGTCAGGTGCGAATGCCTGGACAGCGGCATCCTGACTTCGCGACGGCACATCAATATTCGCGGCAAGAGCTCGGATCTGCCCTCGATTACCGACAAAGACTGGCAGGACATCAATTTCGCCATTGAAAACAACGTCGACTTCATCGCCCTTTCCTTTATCCGCAAGGCCGCCACCATCACGGAATTGAAGCTCTACCTGCAGGAACACAAAGCGCCCATTGATCTGCTGGCCAAAATTGAAAGCGCCGAGGCCATTCCCCATCTAGATGCAATTATCGGCGCGGCGGACGGCATCATGATTGCCCGCGGCGACCTGGGCGCAGAGCTTCCCTATGAGGAGGTGCCGCTGCTGCAGGATGAAATAATCAAGAAATGCCGGTCCGCCGGCAAACCGGTGGTGGTTGCCACCCACATGCTCGAATCGATGATCGTCAACCCGACGCCGACCAGGGCGGAAGTGACCGACATTACCCACGCCGTGCAGCATGGTGCCGATGCCATCATGCTGTCCGGGGAGACGGCAACCGGGAAATATCCGTTCAAGGCCATTGAAATAATGAATGCCGTGGCATGCAGAATCGAACAGCACATGGCGCTTGACCAGACGGTCAGGGTACAGGTAAGCGGCAAATCCAAGGAGGAGATCGCCAGAAGCGCGGCCATTCTCAACAATAATCTTCACGCCGTGGGCACCCTGGTCATCACCAGGCGCGGACTGATGGCGGTACTGCTGTCCCGCTGTCGTCCCAGTGCGCCGATTTTCGCTTTCACCAACACCACCCACGTCCGCCGCAGGCTCGGCCTATACTGGGGAATCCATGCCTTTCGGCTCAATTTCTCAAATGATCCGGAGGTCTCCATCCAGCGCTCCCTGGAACAACTGCTGCAGCGGAACATCGTCAAACAGGGCGACCGGATCATTGTCCTTTCCGATATTCTGGCCGGCGGGAAATTCATTGAGACCGTGCAGGTGAGAATCATCTGAGGTTTCTCCGGAAGATTGTGCTATGCGCAGCAATGGGATATTAATAAATTTCACCTTTTTGCCACAAAAACCGCGATGACGAACGACAAAAACATTCCCCCATTCTTCTTCGATAAAAACGACTACGACCTGCTCAATATCGTCAACGACGTTCTCAACCGGGATGAATCGCACAAGCATATCAAAAATTTACTGACGCCCTACCTCCATCCGCACGGCATAAAGGAAATGACCGCGTCCAGGGGGCTGCGCATCGCCTACGCGGTTATCCATCTGCTTGGTTCGCTCGAGGCGGGCAAGGCGACTGATCGCCAGAATGCCCTGCGTTCCTTGCGCGACGAGGTACTCTGCAGCTCCCAGGGCATGCTGCGCCGCAACACCGCCCGCGTGCTGATTGAAATCATGAAGGAACTGATCCGTTCCCAGGGCGATTATCTGCGCCAGCTCGTCCTTGCCCGTGATTTCCGCACGGCCACCTTCGGCAAGCCCGGTTTTGTCCGCAGTCTGCTGGACAAATATCACTTAATCGAGATGCCGGAGGAATGGAACCAGATCGCCTTTGACGATCATGTGCATGACGCCAACACCAAGGGCAGAAAATCACCCACTCATCTGGTGATGGACGCCTGGATCAAGGGCATTCGGCGACTGACCGTCATTTATTACAACTTTATCAATGTGGATGTGGCCGCCGAACTGTTGGAATCGGCTGAAATCATGGATATCACCGTCAGGATCGGTATCGAATTTTCCGCCGGATTCCGCGACCGCTACATCAAGCTGATCTGGGCGCCGCGCGGTTTTGCCGACAAGCAGGATTTTCTCGATTTTTTCAAAAAAGACCCGGCAAAATCTTTCATGGACGAAGGCCGCAAGGTTTCGGCCTATCAGCAGCGGTACGTGATCGAGGTCTTTCGGGAGTTCAACAACAAACATCTGCCCCTGATCAACAAAGCCTACGGCATCAACCTTCCCTCTTTTGAACGGGACGACTTCCTTTCCTTTGTCGGATCCGGCCAACCATCGCTTCTTCATCTTGCCAAATTCATCCATAATCGCATGCTGCCCGCCATGCGCAACCTGGTGGATGAATTTCGCGAGGTTTATGACCGCGCCGACCCGGAAGAACGGCTGCGTATTACCCATGCCGTTGAGATCATGAACACCCTTGATCCGGACGCGATTATCGAAAGTTTCCTGCAGCCCTCGAAAAACCTCGCCATCCACAATCCCTACGAACCGCACCAGGGACCGGATGTCCCCAGCCTTCTTCAGCTTTCCCCTGTGGAGCTTCTCGACCGGCTGAACAGCCTCAACTCCGGTTCCCGCGTCACCTTGAATCTCTGCAAACTGCGACCGGCCGATGTGCTGGAACTTCTCTATGACTGCCGGGGCAAGATCACGCATCTGGAGATTTTCAATCTCAAGGACCATACCTCCGGCCAATCGGTGCATAACGCCGAGATCAATACCCTGCAGCTGGCAATCAATCAGGGCAATGTCATCAATTTAAAAAGAGTCATCCAGAAAATCATCCGGGACGAGGAAGAAATGGTGCCGCCGTCCCCGGACAGGGAGGAAAGAAGAAAAAAGCTGACCACCATACTGCACAACATGCCCGAGCTGCATGCTTTTTACAGGAATTCCGCCCTCAAATCGCGCATCGGCAGTGATTCCACCGGCAGCTCCCGACACCGCCACGGCATGGGCCTTGTCATGAAAAACACCCTTCCGCACAGGGTCCAGCGGAAAATCCAACGCCAGCAGCAACACTCCCGCTGGCAGATTCCCGTCCGCATCACCGCCTACCTGCAGGTGACCCATATCCCGAAAACCAATACCTATACCGCGTGGAATCACGCAAACATTCCATGGGAACACAAAGATGTTTCCCTGATTCCCTCCTGCAAACTGATCCCGGCCTCTTCTGCGATGAGCTTTCACTATGAGCAGCACAGGGACTGGGTGGTGCAATCCTACTCCACCCACATGGAACCGCACGGCAACGTGGCCACCCTGGGCTGGATTCAGGCGCTGGACAACGAACTGAGCTTGACACGCAGGGATAAGGCCGCGGAGCAACGGAAAATCCCCTTGCGCTGTCTCAAAAGTCACCTGAAAAACAGCCTGAAGATATCCATCGGCTTCCTGCCCGCCTTTGCAACCTTCGCGCTTACCAAGGACTGGTGGTTTCTCGCTTATTTCGGGGCCTTTATCTGGTTCGGCATCACCGGCTTCAGAAACATCATTCAGTCCGTTCTCGGCGCCGGCGGAATCACCCGCTCCCCCATGTTGAAATGGAACGACTATGTCAGCTGGGAAAGATTGTCGGATTCGCTGTTATTTACCGGCTTTTCCGTCCCCCTGCTTGATCTGCTGGTCAAAACGATCCTGCTGGACCGGGGTTTCGGCATTACCACCGGAACAAGTCCTTTTGCCCTTTACAGTCTCATGGCGCTGGCCAACGGCATTTATATTTCAAGCCACAATATTTTTCGCGGGCTTCCCACGGCAGCGGTGTTCGGAAATTTTTTCCGCAGTATTCTTTCCATCCCCCTGGCTCTGCTCTTCAACTGGGGCCTCGGCGGTCTCATCGCAGGCGCGGGCATCGTTGCCGTTGACGCCGTGCTGCAGAAGTGGGCGGCGATCATTTCCAAGCTGGCCTCGGATTGCGTGGCCGGCGTCATCGAGGGATTGGCCGATCGTTTCAAGAATATCCGTTTCCGCGCCATGGATTATTCATCCAAAATCGGACAGGTTTTTGAAACCTACGCCACCCTGGAGACCCTTTTCCCGGAAGCGGATGTAATCTCAATGCTGGAATCCCCGAAAGAATTCTTGAAATCCATAAATGAAAAAAAACCGGATCTTGCCAAAATTCTCATTATCAACGCCCTTGACCTGCTTTACATCTGGATGTATCAACCCCGGGCGGCCGGCACACTCCACGCCATCATGAAGTCGATGTCACCGGAAGAACGACGCATCCTGGTTGCCTCCCAGCGCATCCTGGAGCAGGAAAGACAGATAAGCCAGCTTTTTGTCGATGGGGTGATCGGCAGGAAATTTTCCCACGCCCTCTCTTTTTATCTCGAACGATCCGAGGGATATCTGAAATCCATCAAACAGATGCTGGTGCGCTGTGAAAACGGTTGAGACAGGAGGAATCATGGTATCCGAGCCAGACAGCCGGGACGATATTGCCCAGCTGCTGTCCATCATTCCGCCGCAGATCAAGCAGGAAATAGAAAAGCGCGGGAGCAGCATTGATCTGATCGAAATTATCCTCGATCTCGGCCGTCCGCCGGAGATACGTTATCCGGATCGAATGGATATTTTTTCGCACTCACCTGTGACAATGGAGGACATCAATTATATCATCAGCCGGGTGGGCAGATTCAGCGACGATAACCGGGCCGGCATCCAACGCACCCTGCACCGGATTTCCGCCATCCGCAACCGGATGGGAACCATCATCGGCATCACCTGCCGGGTCGGGCGGGCACTGATCGGCACCGTGGATTTTCTCAGGGATGTGATTGAAAGCGGCAAATCGATTCTGTTGCTCGGCAGGCCCGGCGTCGGCAAAACCACCCTGCTCAGGGAATCAGCCCGTGTCATGGCCGATGATCTCGGCAAACGGGTAATCATCGTTGACACATCAAACGAGATCGGCGGCGACGGCGACATTCCGCACCCCGGTATCGGCCGGGCCAGGCGAATGCAGGTTCCTTCTTCCGCCCGCCAGCATGCCGTTATGATCGAGGCAGTGGAAAACCACATGCCGGAGGTGATCGTCATCGATGAAATCGGTACCGAAGCCGAGGCAGCGGCCGCCCGCACCATCGCGGAGCGAGGGGTGCAGCTCATTGCCACGGCTCACGGCAACACCCTTGATAATCTGCTGCAGAATCCCACCCTGGCGGATCTGGTGGGTGGCGTCCAGGCCGTCACCCTCTCCGACGAAGAGGCCAGAAGAAGGAGTACCAGAAAAACGGTGTTGGAACGCAAGGCGCCCTCCACCTTTGATGTCCTGGTGGAAATCCAGGAACGGCACAAACTGGCCGTCCATCATGAACTGGCAACGGTGGTTGACAGTCTGCTCAGAGGCCGTCCTGTCCAGCCGGAATTACGGATTCGCGACAGCCATGGGAAAGTGGAGATTGTTCCAGCCGAAAATCCTGCCATGCCTCTGCCCGGTCAAAATAAAAAAGCGAGAAAAAAGACTGTCCGCATTTTCACTTACGGCGTCAGCCGCGAACGGCTGGAACGGCTGATTGAAAAATTTGCCCTTTCCGCCACCGTTGTCAGCGACCCCAACCAGGCCGACCTGCTGCTCACCATAAAATCCCAGGAAAAACGACAGCCGCGCCGACTGCGGGAACTCCGATCCCAGGGCATTCCCCTCCACTGCCTGAAAAGCAACACCGTTATGCAACTTGAGAATTTTCTTCACTCATTTTTTGAACTGGGCACCAAAAGCAACGTGCGGGATTTTGCCCTGACCGAAACGGAAGAGGCCATAAACACGGTGATGACCGCCGGCCAGCCCGCGGAACTGACCCCGCAACCGGCAAACATCCGTGCCCTGCAACACCAGCTGGCCCAGCGCAGCGGCCTGATGACCGAAAGCAAGGGCAAAGGGGCCTTCCGCCGGGTGGTCATCTACCCATAACAGCGCAATCGATACAAGAGTGATTGCCGGAAAAACAGCCTGCCGGTAAAAATGAATGCAGATCAATCTTAATTCCAATAAAATACCCCTATGACCCTTTTCATCTTCATTTTCGTCACCCTCTACACCGTGATGCACGGCCTGATTTTCTGGGGCGTCTCGCCTCTGCTCCACGGACATCGCCGGCTGCTGATCGCCGTCTGCCTGTGGATGGCGCTGATGATTTTCGCCCCTCTCCTTATTCACCTGCTGGACGGCAACGGCAATCATCAGCAAGCCAGGGTGATGGCGTTTACCGGATACGGCTGGATGGGCTTTGCCTTTTTCACCTTCAGCATGTTTACGCTTATTGCAAGCCTGGAAATTGCCCGTTTTCTTTTTTCCTTAGCCTTTCACGATCTTCAGCGTTTTTCATTGCACGCGGCTCCGGTTTCCATCTCTGTTCTGCTCATTGCCCTGATTGCTTCCCTCTACGGCTATTTTGAAGCCGGCTCCATCCGGGTGGAAAAAATCGCCATAACAACGGAAAAACCGGGCCATGGAAGAGAAAAGCTGCGCATCATCCAGATTTCCGACCTCCATCTCGGCCTGATCCACCGGGAGAAAACAACCGGCAACATCACCCGACTGCTGGATAGGATCAAGCCGGACATGGTGGTGGCCACCGGTGACATGGTTGACGCCCAGATCGATCATTTGAACGGCGTCAGCAACTTATGGAAAATGATTGATCCGCCTCTGGGGAAATTTGCCGTTATCGGCAACCATGAAATCTATGCCGGTCTCAGCCAGAGCATAGATTTTCTCCGTCGAAGCGGCTTTATCGTGCTGCGCAATGAAAGCGCCGCTGTCGGCAACTGCATACAACTTATCGGCATCGACGATGAGCATGTCCCGGGGGGCACCAGTGACGAACGTGGCCTGCTTAAAGACAACGCATCTCCTCTTTTCACCATTTTTCTCAAACACCGGCCCACAGTCCCAGTCCCTGCCGGCGAGGGATTGTTTGACCTGCAGCTGTCGGGTCACGCCCATCGCGGCCAGATTTTCCCCTTCAACCTCTTGACCGCGCTGCATTTTCCCAGGCAGAACGGTCTTTACAGCCTCCCGGAAGGCGGCCTGCTCTATGCGAGTCGGGGTACCGGTACCTGGGGGCCGCCCATGCGGTTTCTTTCGCCTCCTGAAATTACCTTGTTTGAGATATCCTTCGCCAAACAAAGCCACGGCAACTCAAATTAGTTTTTTTCGACAAACATCACACAACCCAACGGAGTCACTATGGATATACTGCTGGATGAAACAGAGATACGCGTCCTTGGCTGTCTGCTGGAAAAAGAGATGGCAACCCCGGAATATTATCCGCTTTCCCTGAACGCCCTGGTCAACGCCTGTAACCAGAAATCAAACCGGGAGCCGGTGGTTTCCTATGACGAAACGACCGTTATGCGGGCTGTGCAGAGCCTGAAGGACAAACGTTTCGCTCGGCAAAGCGACGCCAGCCGGGTCCCGAAATATGAACAGAATTTCAGCAAGAGTAAAAACATGCTGCGCAAGGAGGCCGCCCTGCTGTGCCTGCTTCTGCTGCGCGGAGCTCAGACCGTGGGAGAACTGCGGGGCCGTTCCGACCGTCTTTATGAATTTGCCGATCTTGCCGACGTGGAAAGAACACTGGACAACCTGATTGACATGGAATTCGTCGTGCGATTGCCGAGACAGCCGGGCCGCAAGGAATCGCGTTTTGCCCATCTGCTGGGCGGCGAGGTGCAGATGGTGGACGATTATCATGAGGCAGTCGAGTCGGACAGTGGCAACAGAGGGCGAGGCAAAGACCGAATCACCGCGCTTGAGGAAGAAATCGCCGGGATCAGAACAGAGCTGAATGGGCTGAAAGAGACGTTTGAAAACTTCAAAAAACAGTTTGAATAGGCAAAAGACAGGGGGGGCTCCCGTCTTTTGCCGATGTTTTATCTTCCTGGTTTATTTGCCGCCGAACCGATCGAAGTGGGCGAAATCGTCTCCCTCTCGCCTTTTCGGCGCTGACGGCGCCTGATCCGGATAACCGACCGGAATCATGGTCACCACCTCGTACTCTTCCGGCATTGCAAGAATTTCTCTTGCCCGTTCGTGATCAAAAGCACCGGCAATCACCGAACCGAGTCCGAGGCCATGGGCGGCCAGGCACAGGTTCTGGGTGGCGAGGCCGAGATCAAACATGAACCATTCATTGAATTTGGTGACAATCTGCCCCTTGTACCAGCCGGACTTCTTCATTTGCGCGGCCATGACAAAAACGACGGGAGCCTGAGTCATTGCCGGTCCGGCCGGGTTCTTGGGACTGAGGAGCTCCCGCAACCGTTGCTTGACATCGGCGTTTCTGACGGCAATGACTTCCCAGCACTGGCTGTTGCCCCATGACGGAGCCCAGCGAACCGCATCGAGCAGTTGCCGCACCTGTTCAGGGGAGACACCGCCATCGGTGAATCTGCGGATGCTGCGCCGATCGCGGATCGCAGCCATTATGTCCATCATGCTCCTCCTTCTCCCGGCGTCCTATCCCTGCAACACTTTCGCCATTTCCTTAGCGCCGTATGTGATGATGATATCCGCGCCGGCCCGGTGGATGGAAAGCAGGGTTTCGGCCATGACCCTCTGCGGATCGATCCAGCCGCGTTCTCCCGCCGCCTTGATCATGGCATATTCGCCGCTGACATGATAGGCGGCAATCGGCAGATCGAATTCGTCGCGCAGTTTGCTGATGATATCGAGATAAGCCACTGCCGGTTTCACCATGAGGATATCCGCCCCCTCGTCAACATCAAGGGTTGCCTCGCGCAGCGCCTCCCGAGAATTTGCCGGGTCCATCTGATATCCCTGGCGGTCACCCTCCTGGGGAGCGCATTCGGCGGCATCACGGAACGGCCCGTAAAAAGCGGAGGCGTATTTGACCGCGTAGGACATGATGGGCACCATTTCGAAGTTATTTTCATCAAGCGTGCCGCGGATTTCCGCCACCCGACCGTCCATCATATCGGACGGGGCGACGATATCGGCCCCGGCCTTGGCGTGGGAAAGAGCAACCTTGCCGAGAATCTCCAGGGTCGCATCGTTATCCACCTGTTTGTTTAAAATGACGCCGCAATGGCCGTGGCTGGTATACTCACAGAGGCAGACGTCGGTGGTGATCATCAGTTCCGGAGCCTTGTTTTTCAGCTCCTTGATGGCACGCTGGATGATGCCGTCCTTGGCATGGGCGCCGGATCCAACCGGATCCTTGGCCTCGGGAAGACCAAACAGAATGACGTGATTCAACCCCAGGCCCAGAATCTCCTTGGCCTCCTTGCCGAGCTGGTCAACCGACATGCGGAAAACACCGGGCATGGAAGAAATCTCTTGCCGCACACCCTTGCCGGGCATGACAAAAAGCGGATAGATAAACTGCTCGGGAGACAGGCGCGTTTCCCGGATCAGGGAGCGCAGCTGGGGATTCCGCCGAAATCTGCGGGGACGATAATCAGGAAAAATCATATAATTCCCTCCGGATACAATAGGTCAATGTTATTGGTTTCGTAAAAAAACATTTTTATTAACCACAGAGCACACGGAGAACACAGAGAAATATTTTTTATTGCAGCGGGTTATCTCTGTGAACTCTGTGATGAATTTTTCTTTTTTACGAGTTTATCAAAATTCAAAGTTAAAATCCCATATTCCGGAATGGAAATCATCTTTCCCAAACTGGAATATGGGATTTTGCCGCAATTACAGCCGAAAAATCTCGGTCACCAGATCGTTGATAAAAATATCAGGTGTTTCAACCCCTTTAACCGTTATCAGCAGATTATCCACATTTTTTTTCTGACGGATCAGTTTCAAGCCGTATTCAAAGACGCGAAAGATCGTTTCGCAGCGCTCAATCACCCCGACATCGTTCCACCCTTCTTTTGCCACAATCCGGTCGATCGCTTCATCGTCAAATGAAATGGGCAGGCCGTATTCACCTGAGACATGTTCGGCGCATTCCCGAATATGACGGACAAGGGCGATAAACTCATTGCACACATCCCGGGGATCACGGATCTCCTCCTGACAGCGAAGGGCTATCATCTCTATGCGATGCTCAGACGACGTCATATCATACGCCTGAAGCAGCCTCTCCTGTTTCCCATGGATAAAGCGGACAATCCGCTCAAACTCATCGGCAACCAGCTCATAGTAACGCGAACGGTGCTTCTGCTGCGTTTTTTCCTGCCGCAGCAATTTCGTCAGTTCATGGCCGGGGTTCACCACAATTTCCGGGGTAACGACAAGATAACGTATCTCGGTTGAAGGCAGACTTTTTTCAAAATGGAGAAGAAGATGTTCCATGACGCTGACAAGCCCCCGGGCGCCGGTCCGTTCCCGCACCGCCCGCGCCGCAATCAGACGAAGCGCTTCCTCCTCGAACTGCAGATGAATTTTATAGGAGGCGAAATCCTGCTTTTTCGCCACCACGACCGGACTGTTGGGGTTGATGAGGATCTCGAACAGATCATCCTCGCTCAACTCATCAAGCACGGCAATGACCGGCAACCTGCCGACAAACTCGCTCTCGAAACCGAATTCAATGAGGTCTTCCGCCTTCACCTGCCGGAAAAGCCGCGCATCTTCCTTGATGGATGTTACCGGTTTTTCAAAACCGATGGACTGCTGCTGCACCCTTTTTTTAATATTCTTTTCCAGCCCGGCAAATGCGCCACTCATGATAAAGAGGATATTGCGGGTATTGACCACCCTTTTTTCCCGTTTGCCGGTGGCGCGGTAATGCTCCATGGCTTCGAGCTGAGAAATGGGGTCATGGGCGACCTTCATTTCCACCTCGGTTTCCTCCATGGGCTTCAGAAAAGCCCGCTGCACCCCGGAACGAGAGACGTCCGCCCCGATGCGGTAGGGAGATGAGGCGATTTTATCAATTTCATCCACGTAAATAATACCGAATTGGGCCCTGTCGATGTCGCCGTCCGCCTCGCGAACCAGATCACGGACCAGATCATCGACATCTCCACCCACATAGCCGGTTTCGCTGAACTTTGTCGCGTCACCCTTGACAAAGGGCACGCCGATATGGCGGGCAATCAACTTGATGAGGTAAGTCTTGCCGACCCCGGTGGGACCGATGAGCAGCACGTTGCTTTTGATACGACCGGTCTGCCCCCCCGTTGCTCTTTCCCGGTCATGACGGATGCGGTTGAAATGGGTGCATATCTTGGTGGCAAGAATGGCCTTGGCCTCATCCTGACGGATCACATATTCATCAAGATAAGCGGCCAGCTCCTCGGGCTTGAGGTCGAAATGGAACGCCGGCTTCTTTGCCGGAATTTTCATTTTCCTTTCCCCCTCCCTTTCAGGATTGGGAAAGAGACTGGCGGAAACGATTTTGACCTGTCCGCCGTATTTGCGGCTCAGATAGTCGGCGATTTCTTTTTCCAGTTCTTTCTGGTTGGGCAGGTGGGGGAGGTTGTCGTCAGCCATTATTCTCCATGCTCTCTAAAAAGAAAAAACGTTGAACCGTTCAGACGATTATACTATCAATTTTCACCTTTGACTTCAATACCCAGCGCTTTTAACTTCTTGTGTAAATGACTCCTTTCCAGCCCCACTTGTTCCGCGGTCTGGGAAATATTGCCGTCATTTTCCCGCAATTTTTCCAACAGATACTCTTTTTCAAAGATTCTTTTCGCCTCCTTGTAAGAGGCATCCAGCGTCCCGGACGGAAGGGAACCATTTTCCCCGCCATCCGCCGGCACATCCCCCTTGGGTCGGGCAATATGAGCAGGCAGCATCGGAGCGACAATATCCGCGGTTATCACACTCTGCGGCGTCATGATGGCTATCCGTTCGACAAAATTACGCAATTCGCGGACATTTCCCGGCCACTGGTGGCAGGCCATCAACTCAAGGGCATCAGCGGTAAACTCCTTGATGCCCAGTCCCTTTCGGGAGAATTCGACGAGCAACTCCTGCACCAGAATCGACAGGTCGTCAAGTCGTTCCCGCAACGGCGGCATGGTGATGGGCACGACATTAAGCCGCCAGAATAGATCCGCCCGGAAATTCCCTTTCTCTATTTCCTCTTCCAGATTCTTATTGGTGGCGGCAAGCACCCGGACATTGACGGTAATCGTTTTGCCCCCGCCCACTCTTTCAAACTTCTGCTCCTGCAGGATGCGCAGAATCTTTGCCTGGGTCTTCAGGCTCATGTCGCCGATCTCATCGAGAAAAAGGATGCCGCCGTCGGCCTGATCGAATTTTCCCCTTCTGCTGGTGACGGCACCGGTAAACGCCCCCTTTTCATGGCCGAAAAGTTCACTTTCAATCAACTCCTCGGGAATGGCGGCGCAATTCACCTCGACCATCGGCTTCTCCGACGTTTTGCATAAACGGTGGATCATCTGTGCCGCCAATTCCTTGCCCGTGCCGTGTTCTCCCCGAATAAGCACCCAGGCATCGGTGGGGGCCACCCGTTCAAGCTGCTGCCGTACCTGAATAATTGCATTGGAACTGCCGGAAAGCTTTGATTTTTTCTGGGCGCTTTCCCTGAGGATACGGTTTTCTTCCTCAAGATCGGAAAGCAGCAGGGCGTTTTTGATGGAAAGGACGATCTTGTCGTACGACGGGGGCTTTTCAATAAAATCAAAGGCGCCCATCTTCGTTGCCTGAACCGCGGTTTCTATGTTTCCGTGACCGGAAATCATGATAACTGGAAGAACGGGGTACTGCTCCTTGATGAGCGGCAGGGCCTCCATGCCGTCCATGCCGGGCATCCAGATATCAAGCAGAATCAAATCGATTTTTTCCGTCCCCAGCAGGGGAAACACCTTTTCCGCCGAATCAACGGCAAGGGGCAGGAACCCTTCATCGGACAAAATCCCGGATAAAGACTCTCTGATGCTTGCTTCATCATCAACGATCAGCACTTTTTTTGCCATATTACCTCTTTCCCAACTGATCCACGCGAGATATTCGCCGGACGCGCCTTGTCGGCATGTCGTACGGTTACCCCATGGGCAGTTCAATAATGAACCGTGCGCCTTTGGGCACATTGTCCTTAAACCTGATGTAGCCGCCATGATCGGCAACAACAGTGCTTGCGATGGCGAGCCCCAATCCCGTTCCCGTCTTTTTGGTGGAAAAATAGGGTTCAAAAAGATGCAGCCTGTCCCCCTCTTTCACTCCGGAGCCGTTGTCACGCACCTCGAGAAAAACCAATTTCTGATCTTCATCATGATTGATAAGCACCTCAACGATACCTTTGCCCCCCACTGACGACACGGCGTTATCAAGAAGATTAATCAGCACCCGTTTCATCTGCTTCCGGTCAAAAGAAAAGGCCGGGACATTTTCGGAACAGGTCAAGGAGAAATCAATTTCCTTATGCCCCTCGCGGAAAAGAACCATGGCTTCCCGAGCCATATCCTGCAAGCTGTTGATCGACTTCTGTACCGCGGGCATCCGGGCAAAATTGGAAAACTCACTGACCAGCCGCTTCAACTCGTCCACCTGATTGATAATGGTCATGGTGCAGACATCGAAAATTTCGCCGTCCGTTTCCAGTTTTTCCAGATACCGCTTGCGCAGCCGCTGGGCGGAAAGCTGAATGGGGGTCAGGGGATTTTTCACCTCATGGGCGATGCGCCTGGCAACCTCGCGCCACGCCGCCATGCGCTGAGCCTTCTCCAGTTCCGTCAGGTTGTCGAAAACAAGCACCACACCGAGCTCCCGGTTGTTTTCATCAACCAGCCGGCTCATGCTCACCCGCAGGGAAAAGGACTCCTCCCGCACGGAAAGCCGTAACGGCATCTCGATGGTGTTTTTCCCGCTTCGACCAAGTTCCTTATAGAAATTCTCGAGGATTTCCCGGTGGCTCGGATTCAGCACCTTGCGGAAATCATGCCCCACCAGGGCCCTTTTATCTATCTTCAATAATTCCTCGGCAAAACGGTTAAGCGTCGTAATGCAACCGCTTGCGTCCAGGGAAATGACCCCGGCGGCCACGTTCTGCAGGATGATTTCCGTATAGCGCCTTCTGTTTTCAAGCTCCTGGTTGCTTGACGCAAACTTTTTCTGACTGGCAAGAACTTCACGGGTCATCTGATTGAAAGAGTCGACGAGAGTCCCCATTTCGTCGCCGGAATCGGATTCAACGACAAAATCGAGTTCGCCGTCCGCGACTCTCCGGGTTGCCTGGGCAAGCCTGTCAATCGGGTCGGTGAGGCTGCGCGCCACATAAAACCCGAACCATATGGCGCTGAATACGATGAGCAGGGTGACGATGAGCAGCATGACCAGCAGGCTCGTCTTGATCGGTTTCTTCAGCAGCATCAACTGGCGGTAGCCCTCAAGACCAAGGGAGATGACCTCCATCTGTTCAAGCCGGGACTGCGGGATCAACAACGAACAGACGAGGACATGGGGATTCTCTTCTTCCGAGCGCAACGTGAAGGGCACCAGGCTCCGCACCATCTCATTGCCGCCGATCTTTTGAATGGCGATCCGCGTTTCATCACCGCTTAAGGCCTTGCGCAACAAATCGGGAACCACGTCGGGCACCACGGCGCCGTCTTCGATCTGCCGGCCGTAAGCCCTGGCAACAACGGAACGCTGAGGAGAAACAACCTCAAGGGCGGCGAGGCCGTGACTGACGACGATTTCATCAAGAAAGTCGGCAAGATGCTGATCATTGCCATATCCCTGACGCTCTATCCGCGCCGCGATATTTCTGCCGATTCGCCGCAGTTCATTCTTTTTTTCCTGATAAACATCCTGGGCCACATGCAGGGATTCAAGCAAGGATTGTTCGACTTTAATATTGAACCAATAATCCATACTGGTGGAAACAAACTGCAGTGAGATAAAAAAAAGAAGCGCCGTGGGAATGAGGGACAGGGACACAAAGGCAACAACCAGCTTGGCCCGCAGCTTGGTGCCGAGAATCTTCTTTTTGCGCTCAAAGACAAGCTGGGCCAGGTTGCGCAGGACCAGGAACACCATGAGCAGAAGAAGCAACACATTGAAATTAATGAGAACAAAAACAAGGACATTGCCGCTGACCGGGAAAGGAACGGTGCCGAGCTGAAAGACCTTGGTCTCGGCCAGGGTCAGGAGAGGAATGAGAATCAGACAGCAGATAATAACCGTCCAGACCCTTTTTCGCTTTTTATCATCTCTGGGTTGCTGGTGCGGAATTGCCATAAGTGAATGTCAGTGCATTCCAGTCTGTTTCAAATTTCCACAGCTGCCAGAATGGGATGATGTATTGAAAATTCAAGGGAAGGGTCTTTTTGGCAAGCCTGGCCCGCACCTTAACCACATAGTCGCTGCCTTTCGCCAGCCGTGAAAGCTCCGCAAGTCGAAAATCATGAATGGTGTCCATCGCCTTTCTGGCCTCTTCCAGGCTTTGAAAGGAAAGCGACATGGACCCATGTTCCTCCAGCTCAACGGTGAATTCCTCTTTCAGCGAGTCATAGACCATGGTGTGATCAAAAGAGTGGCCGGCGATTTTCCCGCCTTCCCGTCCCTGATGCACTGGATAAAGCTCAACAAAAAAATTAAAGGAAACAGGAATACCGTTTTTTACCCCCTCCTCCATTTCCGCGGAAAAGGAATTTTTGACGGAAAAATAAAGGAGCAAATCCCGCTCCGCATTGATCACCGCCATCTCGTCAACCCTGACAGCCTCTCCGGCGGCTGCCGGCAAAACAAAAAAAACGGAGAACAGAAGCCCTGAAAGAAATATAAAAATGAGATTCTTTTTTTTCCGGAAAAGCATGATTAGCCGATCTGTTCGACGAAGAATTCGTGTTCCCATATCTGTTTTTTTCCATACAGCTTGCGCAGATCGTCAAATTCCTGCAGCAGGGTATCATGAATCAGTCCCTGCAGGTCATCAACAAGATCATTCACATTTTCTCGAGGCGAGGACTCAATATACAAATGAAGGTGATCGGGAGCGAGCCACAGGAGAAGAACCTTGCCGGACATCAAATGTCCGCAGGACAAAAACACGTCGTGCAGAAAAGAAACAAAACGGCTGCTGTCGGCAAAAAGCGGCTTTCGCTGGTGCACGACCCAGACGACATGAAATCTGTCGACTTCCCCCCCCGCAGCTTCTCCGCCGTGACAGGAAGGACGCGTACAGCCTTTGCCGCCGCACGGACCGGAGCTGACCAAACGAACCACGTCATTAAAATAGGTTTCCTTATCCTGACAGACTTCTATCGCCGCCCGCGGGCCGCTCTTGCCGACAATGCTCAGATTCGGACGGAAGGCTTCACATGCGAACGGCGCGGCCCCGGTTGATTGCCTGGCAATCATGCAAAGAAAAGATTCCGCCATGGCCTGATCGCGGCAGACCTGACAGCCGTTGCATGGATGATTGCCGGCAAGGGAAAGACATCGAGTGCAACGGGCTGGAACTTCAAGCGGCATGGTAACGTCCTTCCCAGTTTTTCAGTACAAGCCTGCGGGCCCTGTCCAGAAAAGGACCGAAGGTCGCGGAGTCGATGGCGGACAAACAGACGCCGTCACCCTCATCGACCTTGCGTCGCGCCAAATCCGCATCAACCAGATCGATTTTATTGTAAACCCGCAGAATATTCATGTCAGACAGATCAAGCTCACGCAGCAGTTCCTCGACAACCCGCATCTGGTCAACGTGGCGGGGGTTGCTGATATCGATGACATGCACCAGCAGGTCCGCCTCATGCAGCTCTTCAAGGGTGGCGGCAAAGGCCTTCAGCAGCTCCTCGGGCAGATTACGGATAAATCCCACCGTATCGGTAATGATGACTTCCACATCCTCCGGGAATCGAAGCCGCCTGCTGGTCGGGTCAAGGGTGGCGAAAAGCTTGTCCTCAGCCAGAATATCGCTGTTGGTCAAGGTGTTCAGCAGGGTGGATTTTCCCGCATTGGTATAGCCCACCAGGGAAATCACCGGCAAATCCTTTTTGCGCCGCCTGGACCTGCGGTGATGGCGCTCTTCACCGACCTCTTTCAGCCGTTTGGCCAGTTTGCTCAACCTGTCATTGATCCTGCGCCGGTCGACTTCAAGTTTCGTTTCACCGGGCCCCCTTCCGCCGATGCCGCCGGTGAGTCGGGACAGGGCGTCATCACGCTGACCGAGCCGGGGCAGAAGATATTTGAGCTGGGCCATCTCGACCTGCAGCTTGCCTTCCCGGCTTAAGGCCCGCCGGGCAAAGATATCAAGAATGAGCTGGGTTCGATCAATGACGCGCAATTCGGTATGATCGGTAATGGAACGGATCTGCGAGGGATTGAGTTCCTGGTCGAAAATAAGCAGATTGGCATTTCGTTTCAGGGCGGACAGCATGATGTCGGCAAGCTTTCCCTTGCCGAGAATAAGTTTCGGATTAATTCGGTCACGACGCTGAATAATCGCCTCCACCACCTCGACGTCATCGGAGCGGACCAGTTCCTCAAGCTCATCCATTGATTCCTGGGCCGCGGTTTTCGATTGGGTGGTGACGCTGACCAGAATGGCCCTGTCCTTCCTGCCGTCATGGTTGCGAACCGCGCCGGAACGGGCAAACTCATCTTCCAGTGCGGCTATGAGTTCAAGAAAGTCGTTGCGCTGCCGGGAGGGAACCACCGGCGGCAGAAAACGCCAGTTCTTGTCGCCGGTCGGAACCGGGAGCAGATGCACAGCATACAGCCGCTCAGGCAGGCCGTCATCAAGCACCTTGATCATGGCCATCAGGTCAAGGCGGAGAAAAAGGAGATCCATCAGATCATCTTCCGTAAGATCTTCGCCGCCGAGGTGGGTATGGACACAACGCAAGCCCTTCAGCCGCCCACCGGACGAGCGAACCTGGGAAAGGGCCGGAATGACGATTTTCCGTGAATCACCGACAATAACCATTTCCACCTTGCCGGAACGGGCAAGGAGCACCCCGATCTGCCGGCCGATGTCGGCGGACAGCTCCGACATCTCCCTCGCCACCTCGGGAGAAATAATCACATCGGGCGAGACGCGCCTTTTGCTGAGCCGCTCCAGATTTTTCAGCTGGGCGGTTTTCAAACCGGCGATATTTCCAGTGACAGTACTGATAATTCAGCTCCCGTGAAGAATTAACAGTGGAGGCAAGTCCATCATCCTTTTGACCGCAGGATGCGCTTGTCCCCCACCCGCAGGGTCAATTTTATCTTGTCAAAATATTCAAGCAAAGGGATGGAAAACTTTCTGGTCAGGCCGGTCAACTCCTTGAAACGAGGCGCATCGATCTCTCCCTCTTTTTTCATATAGTCCAGCAGTTTGCCCTGCAGATCGCCAAGGGCGCTGCTGTGGAAATAGAAATCATTGGTCACTTTGGTTAATTGCCCCTCCTTGACCAGCAGGCTGAGCACCTCCATCACCAGGGAACGGGAGACATCGGCAAAGGCATCATACACCTCCTTCATGGTGGGAGTGGACAGCCCGGCATCGACAAAAAGTTTCTCCATCTTTTCCCTGATCGCCTTTTCATCCGCCTGCAGGGAAACCTCATGCCCGGCTAGGCGGACGGCACCTTCCTCAAGAGCAAGGGCGCCTTTTTTGGCCAAATCGGCAAGGCACAACTGATACAGCTTCTGCCCCATTCCCTCCTGCACCCTGTTCCGCAGCTCTTCCTTGGGCAACCCCTGCTTGAGCGGATTCTCCTTATGAAACAGGGTGAGCACATCGACAATTTTGTCCAGCAAAGCGCCATAAACTTCCTGGGCAACAAAAAGCTGCTTTTCCGAATCAACCACCACCACCTTGCGCGAGGAAACAGGCCCATTCATCAGCTTCTTGAAACGATTGCCGAAACAACCGATCTTCACGGCCAGATCGGCGCCGGCAAGGCCTTGAAAACCGCTTTCCCGCACATGGAAAAGAGCGAGGTCTTCCTGGGTGCCGTTATGATAGGTGGCGAAAACTTCCTTGTTTGCCGGCCGAAAACGCCTGCGCTTCGGGGCCCCGTTATTGAGTATCATGCCGCCGCCGATGGTGGTTACCGGCGAATACCGGCGAACCACGTAATGATCCCCGGGCCAGACACCAACCGGTTCTTCCAGCAGCAGCTGGATATTGGCCGTCCTGCCCGGTGCCAGCTCATCATCTTCCAGCAGGACGACGCGGCCCATGATCTCGGCCGTGCCGAGATGCACCCGGACCCTGCTTCTGTTTTTTATCGGTTTTTCATTGGATGACAGATAAAGGAAATCCGCGTCCAGCATATAGGAGGGCCGCAGACAATCAACCGAGGCAAGCACGTCGCCCCGTTCGATCATTTCTTTTTCAACCCCCTGAATATTGATCGCCGTCCGGTTTCCTGCCTCCACCAGATCAACACTCTTGCCGTGCACCTGAATGCCGCGTATTTTCCCGGCAAGGCCCTTGGGATAGATCTTCACATCGTCACCGACCGCGATCCGGCCGGAAAGGGAGGTCCCGGTCACCACCGCCCCAAAGCCCTTCATGCTGAAAATCCGATCAACCGCCAGACGGAAAGGCCCGTAGGCTTCGGCAAATTCACAGGCGGCAACGAGCCGGTCAATGGTTTGCCGGGCCTCGTCAATCCCCTCGCCGGTGGTGGATGACACCTTGACCAGCGGGGCGTCGGCAAGAAAACTTTCCGCAAAAAACGTCCGCACCTCATCCTCCACCAGCTCAAGCCAATCGGCATCCACCATGTCTTTTTTGGTGAGGATGATCAAACCTTTTTTCACCCCGAGCAGACGGCAGATCTCGAAGTGCTCCCTGGTCTGGGGCATAACCCCTTCGTCCGCGGCAATGACAAAGGCAACCAGGTCGATGCCGGTCACCCCGGCCACCATATTCTTGACAAATCGTTCATGGCCGGGAACATCGATAATGCCCAGTCGATGACCGCAATCAAGGTCAAGATAGGCAAAGCCAAGCTCAATGGTGATCCCCCGCTTTTTTTCCTCCTTGAGCCTGTCGGTGTCAATGCCGGTCAGGGCGCGCACAAAACTCGTCTTGCCGTGATCAACATGCCCGGCGGTACCCAGCACGATTTCCCGCATTCTTAAAATTCTCCGTTCAGGTAAGGATTGGAGTGCTTTTCTTCACCGATTGTTGAACGCGAGCCGCCATAGCCGTGGCCCGGCCAGACCACCGTATCATCGGGAAGAGAAAGAAGCTTCTCGCGAATGGAACGCGTGAACAGTTTCAGATCACCGCCAAGAAAATCCGTCCGGCCCACCGCACCGACAAACAGGGTGTCACCGCTGAAAAGGTGGGGGGCGGAATAAAGACAGATGCCGCCGGGCGTGTGGCCGGGGGTATGTAGGAC
Source organism: Desulfobulbaceae bacterium DB1 (assembly GCA_001914235.1). Lineage (NCBI taxonomy): Bacteria > Pseudomonadati > Thermodesulfobacteriota > Desulfobulbia > Desulfobulbales > Desulfobulbaceae > Desulfobulbaceae bacterium DB1. Next base: position 43,978 of record MQUF01000020.1, on the reverse strand, counting down.
CTGAAACGAAAGGGAACCGACCTCCAGAATATCGCCGTTTTTGACCAGCTTGTCCGGCGGCGGCGAGGGGGGAAGGCCCAGCATGGAAAAATAATTTTCCACCTCGGGCCGGGCAAAAAAACGGGCGTCATCTTCATGCATGACGATGGCTGCCCCGGTTGCCTTTTTCACCGGGCCGTTGGCGCAGACATGATCAGGGTGGCCATGGGTATTGACTATGTATTGCAGCGACACCCCTTCACGCTCGATCATGGCGAGAATTTTGTCGTGATCGCCGCCCGGATCGATGACCATCCCCTTTTTCGTTTCCTCACAGGCAACGAGATAGCAGCATACCGCCATGGAACCTACCGTCATCTGTTTAATGAGCATATTTCACCATAGAGCAGATTTACATGACGCAAAAAATTACCACGGAAAGCGCAGAAAAAAACGCTGCGCCCTCTGTGGTAAAAAAACGAACGTATCAGCAGTTGCAGGTCGATGGGTTACAGGTCGAACCGCAGGCGCAACCTGAATCCGCACTGGCCAGGCTGATGGTTTTCCCGGCAGCCAGGTGTTTTTCCACGTTGCCGATAATCTCGGCAAAGGCGCGCACTGCCGGACTGTCTTCACCCGAAGTCAGATAGGGAGTGCCGTCATCGCCGCCGACAACAACCCGGGGATCAATCGGCACCCTGCCGAGAAAATCGACACCGAATTCCCTGGCTGTTTTTTCGCCGCCGCCGGTTTTGAATATCTCCACACTCTCATTGCAGTGAGGACAGATAAAGCCGCTCATGTTTTCCACCATGCCGATGACGTTCATCTTGACATGCTTGCAGAAATTAAGCGACTTGCGAACATCGGCCAGAGCTACCTCCTGCGGGGTGGTGACGACAACGGCGTGGGCATCCTTGATCGTCTGGGCAACGGTCAAAGGCTCATCGCCGGTACCCGGAGGGGCATCGATAATCAGATAATCGAGATCCCCCCAATCCATGTCGGCCACGAACTGCCGGATGGCCTGCACCTTCAGGGGCCCGCGCCAGATGATGGGGTCATCCCTGTCTTCCATCATATATTCCAGGGAAATAACCTTGAGATTCTCATTGTACTGCATGGGCGGCAGGAGCCCGTTTTCGCCGGCATGGGCAGCATGCAGTTTCTCGGTGAGATTCAGCATGCGGCAGATATCCGGACCGTGGAGATCCACATCCATCAACCCGACTTTATAGCCTTTTTTGGCAAGACCAAGGGCGAGGTTGGTGGAAACCGTACTTTTGCCGACACCACCCTTGCCGCTCATGACCAGAATTTTATTCTTGATCTTCCCCAGCGATGTCCTGATGGCCTTATCCTGTTTGACGATAGCCGCATCAGCGGATCCGCAGGTACCGCTGCTGCAGCTTCCACTGCTTTGACATGTACTTCCCATGGTAAACCTCCTTGGCTGAAAATAAATAAAACCCGAATATGTAAAAAAAACAAAGACCTGTAAAAATTCACAATCAGAACCGTTCGATTTTCGTCAACCGGTCATGTCCCCGTCATCCACCGTTACAACAGGCAACAAAAAGGAATTGCCATCATACTGCATCAACTGTTTTTTTAAAAACCTTTTCTTGATCCGTTTCCAGCGCCGACGGCAAAAAACGGTGGGGAATCGTAACAAAATCAGCAAGAGTCCACTGATCGCGGTTTTCTGCAAAAGTGCCTTGATTTACTGCGCAACTTCATCATAAGATAAGTCAGCGTGGCGCATTGTCCACTTTTTTCTTCCCGTTACTTTTCATGAACCACTATGCAAATGAGGTTTTTATGTTCGGCAAAGGACTGTTCGGCTCCAAAGGAGCTTCTCTTAACGAAGTCGCTCAAATTATAGAAAAAATAGCCGATGGTGATCTGAGCGGCACCATCGACCAGGCTTCCGGAACCGCAATCATGCGCTCCATTGCTTCCATGCAGGATAATCTCGGCAAAATAATCAGTGGTATTGCCGGCAACGCCGGAGACCTTGGATATGCATCCGAGGAGCTTGAAACCCTCTCATCCGGCATGCGGGCAAGTGCGCAGGAAATGGCGAAACACACTATTGATGTCGATGCCTCGACCAAGGAAATGGAAGAAAACCTCCACACCATCGCCATGGTTGCCTCGCGGCTGACCCTAAATATGGATTCCGTTTCCGCCAAGGCATCCGAATCGACGGAAAACTTGTGCTCCGTTGCCACGGCAACGGAGGAGATGTCGGCCACCATCACCGAAATCGCCCAGAACTCCGAGCAGGCGCGCGGCATTGCGGAAAAGGCCGCCCAATCGGTGGTCATCGCCTCGGATAAAGTCAACAGCCTGGGCAATGCCGCCTCTGAAATCAATAACGTCATTTCCGTGATCACCGAGATATCGGATCAAACCAAACTGCTGGCGCTGAATGCCACCATCGAAGCGGCACGGGCGGGTGAGGCGGGAAAAGGTTTTGCCGTCGTCGCCAATGAGGTGAAAGATCTGGCCACCCAGACAAGCAAGGCAACGGACGATATCCGCAAGAAGGTTCACGCCATCCAGACGGCCACCGACTCCACCATCAAGGAGATTACCATCATTCATGAAGTCATCAACGAGGTAAATACGGTGGTGGCAACCATCGCCGCCGCGGTGGAGGAACAATCCGTCACCACGAAGGACATTGCCGAAAACATAGCGCGGGTGACGGACGGTATTAAGGAAATGACCGCCCACGTCCTCACCACGACCGAATCAGTCAATGAAGTCAACAGACTCATTTCCGATTCGGCCCAGCTCGCCCATCTCGTTTCCGAGTCCATGAGCGAGGTCTCGACTGAAAGCACCAGAATTAAAACGGATTCAGCCAAGGTCTATGCCGGTGGCATGGAGGTGGCAAGTCTCGGCAAGGACCTGCACGGCATGCTCCGGAATTTCAAACTCCCGGAAAAGTTGAAAACAACAGGGAAAGAAGGAAAACGAAAATTCATTTCCTTCACCGGCGAATACAGCGTGGGGATAGCCAATATTGACGAACAGCACAAAAAAATCATGGATTACATCAACGATGTTCATGCTGCCGTTAAGCAAGACAACTCTCTTGAACAGATTAAAAAGATTCTCGGCGAAATGGCAAAATTCGTGGTCGACCATTTTGCCCATGAAGAAAAATATTTTGACAAATTCAACTACCCGGACACCAGAAAGCACAAGGCAATACATGAAAAACTTCTCGGACAGGTTTCGGACATTATTACAAAAATAAATGCGGGCGAGGACGTCAACCTCATCGAGGTTCTCATCTTTCTGAAAAACTGGCTGCAGACCCATATCCTGATCGAAGACAAACAGTATGGACCTTTTCTTAATAAACACGGGGTCAAATAGCAACTGCCCGCATGGCTTTTTGCCAACTCCGGCACTATTGCCCCGGACATCTCCACTACTCTCCCCGTTTTCATGTGCAATAAAAATGTTGCGCTTGAAAACGGGAAACGCCCTGAAATGGACCTTTCCCCCGCCTAAAAAGCTTGAAATAATTGTGGTGCATCATAAAAGATGCACAAGACATTTCTCCTTCCTTCAGCACAACTATTTAAAATTACAGACAAATCGAAAATCATACACATCATCCCGTTTTCTCCTTCGTCAAAGTTTTCCGCTTTCTCACCGTAGTTGCAACATTAAGGTTGCGCCAAACCAGCTGATTATGCCTTGCGGAATATTCCGCACTGGAATGCCAAAATAAATAAACACGTAACGTATTGTTTCTATGAGGAAAAATAAAAAAAATAAACAAATTTCCATTCCGGGCATGGTTGGTGCTTTCTACCCAACCACAATGAGGAAACAATGATAAACAGAATTACGATCAGCATTTCCATACTGACAATTTTCCTTTTGCTCGGCCTGCCCGGGCATTCCTGGGCAATTCAACCCCACGGAGAGCCGGAAGGGATGTATGTCCACCAGATGGCCCACGTCCTCTTTCTTGGGGCACTTGCCTATCTGTATCTCCATACCCGCAGCACGCCGGACCTGGTCAGCCGGGGATGGCGCTACCTCAGACTCTTCTGCCTGCTGTCGATCGCCTGGAACATCGTCGCCTTTACCGGTCATATCGTCGCTGATTTGCACGGTCAACGCGCACCGGGGGCGCCATTGGACATTGTTGAAATCCTCTATATCCTCACCCGAATGGACCACTTTGTCTTCGTCCCCGCGCTTTTTGCCCTGATGTTCAGCCTCAGGACCTTTTATCTTGAGGCAGGAGAGGAGAAAGCACAATGATCGCTTCCACTCTTTCCTTTGCCATTTTTGTTGACCTGGCGGGGTCGGCCATGGTCATTCTGCTGTCCTTTCTGTCTCTCCGCTTTTCCTATTTCCTGGCCAAACGGCAACCGGACAATTTTCTCTGGGGGTTTCTTTTTTATTTTTCCATTGCCATGTCGGCCTTTGCCATTTCCCGGGGCGTCGGCCATATTGCCCGTCAGTTACTCGTTCTAAACAATCACGTTGATTCCTGGGAGACGCTTTCCCCCTACTCCGGGGGCATCAACACCCTGCTGCTCATATCCGTGTCCGCGGTCACCATTTATTACCACAAAGGATTGGCTGCCTATAAGATCATTCGCAACGAGGCGGAAAAACTGGCCGCAGCCAACCTGAAACTGGCCGATACCGCCAGCCAATTACAGAAAATGAACACCTACCTGGAAGAGATGGTGGAAGAGCGAACCCGCGACCTCTCCACATCGGAAAAAAAATTCCGCCATTTTTTCGAAAACTCCAAGGACATGGTCTATTTCTGCAACATGGGAGGGGAAATTTCCGACATCAACACCAGCGGCCTGCATATGCTCGGTTACGAAACCCCTCCGAAAAACTTCAATCTTCTCTCTTTTTTTAAAAATCATGAAACCCTGGAGCGCTATCTCACCGCCCTCAAGGAAAACGGATTTGTCAGCGACTTTGAGCTCGAACTTGAAACCCGCGACGGGACCACCCGCCACATGCTGCTGACCGCCAACTCAATCCTCGACCGGCAAGGCAACATGATCGGCTGCGAGGGCATTGCCAAGGATATGACCCGGCTGCGCAACATGACGGAACAGCTGATCAACCAGGAGAAAATGGCGTCGGTCGGCCAGATGGCGGCAGGCGTGGCCCATGAAATCAACACCCCCCTGGGCGTCATCCTCGGCTATGCCCAGTTGATGATGGATGATTTTGACGAAAAAGACGAGGTTTATGAGAATCTGAAAGTCATTGAACGGCAGACCAAGGCCTGCCGCAAGATCGTCGCGGATCTGCTGAAATTTTCCCGGCAGTCCGAAAGCGCAAAAACTGCCGTCAATCCCAACGATGTCATTGAAGATGTGCTGGCGGTTACAGAACATAATCTCAACATCAATCATATCCACGTCCAACGCCGGTATACCCCCTCGCTGCCCATGGTAATCGGCGATGCAGAAAAACTTCGCCAAGTTTTTATCAATCTTTTCAATAACTCCGCTCATGCCATGGAAAACGGCGGGGAAATCATCATTACCACCAGCCACGATCAGGCCGCGGACAAGGTGATTGTCACCATCAGGGATACCGGCACGGGAATTCCGGATGAAATCAAACCGAAAATTTTTGACCCCTTTTTCACCACCAAGGAAGTGGGCAAGGGCACAGGACTCGGACTTGCTGTCACATATGGAATCATAAGGGACCACGGCGGCACCGTCACCGTGGAAAGCCCGATGCAAGATTCCGCGACAGGCGAAAAAATCCAGGGAACGGCATTTCACATCACCCTGCCGATTGCAGGCAAGGAACAAAATGCCATCAATGAATAAGAACGAAGGAGGAGAAAATGGCCGATATCATTGCATTGGACGATGTGCAGGACGCAGGAATTCTTATCAAAAAAATCCTCTCCAAAAAAGGTCACGAAGTGCATGCCTTTACCGAGGAAGAAGATGCGATCAACTTTGCCAAATCAAATAAAGTTGATCTGGCGATCCTCGACATCAAGCTGAAAAAAATGAGCGGCATCGAGGTGCTTGAACAGCTCAAAAAAATAGCCCCCGATGTCCGGGCCATCATGCTGACCGGTTACCCCACCGTTGAAACAGCCCGTGAGGCGATCAGCCTCGGCGCGGATGAATATTGCGTCAAACCCATCGACAAGGATGAACTTGAGGAAAAGGTTGCCAAGGTATTGAAAGGCAAGGGTCAGAAAGGCTCGCTTAACGTTTAATTGAAGGAGATTAGACAATGGACAATAAAACTATCAATCTGGCTCGGGCCAGGATTTATCAGCTGCTTTCAGCCCTGTATCGCGACGAAATTCCGCTGTGGCTGGTACGTAAAATGTCACAGGATACCTTTTTAGGCAAAATGGACGCATTTCAGCAGAATTGCACCATCCAGGATCTCTGCTCCGGAATCACCAAAATGATGTCCTTCCTCAAATCCGCTCCGACGGAGGAAGTCTTTGCCGGCCTTCGGTACGAATATGCGGATTTGTTTCTCAATGCCGGAGCCAATCCCGCCTTCCCCTATGAATCGTGCTATGTCACCCGTGAACCGCTGACCATGCAAACTCCCGTTCCCGAACTGCGGGCGATCTTCCGCAAAGCAGGTATCCATAAAAATGAAAGCTTCGGTGATCTTGATGACCATATTGCCGTTGAACTTGAATTTATGCGTTATCTGGCGGAAAAATCTGCTTACAACCAGGAAATCCAGGCGGAACAATTTCATTTTCTCCGCAACCACCTCATGGGCTGGATTGTTGAATTCTGCGCCGTTTTGACCAGCGCCGCCCAGACCGAGTTTTATCGCGGCCTGTCCGAACTCACCATGAGCTTTCTTTTCCACGAACGCATGTTCTCTTTTTCCATGCTGTCGGAACAGTCATCCAACAGCGAATACATCTCGGCCCTTGGCCTGCTGACCGATGCCGTCGCCTGCCTGGATCTCGGAGACGAATATGTCACCATCGCCGAAGGTGCGGCGGAGGAAGAAAAGTCCAAGGTAGTCAAAACCCACTGTTATATCTGCCTGGGTCTCTGCGGCCAGGAAGCGACGCTCAAGGACGGCATCATTACCGGCCTCAAAGGACTGGCCGGTGACCCGAAAGGCGGCGGCAGACTCTGCATAAAGGGGGGGACCGCCCATAATAACACCTACAGCGCCTACCGCCTGAAAACGCCGCTCATCAAGGAAAACGGCCGTTTCCGCAAGGCATCATGGGATGAAGCCCTGGATCTGACTGTGGACAAACTGAAAGGCTTTGACCCCAATACCGTTGGTTTTCATCGGGGCAATGATTTCAACAACTGGTGCCATGAAGCGGTGATGACTGCCTACGGAACCCCTCACAAGGTTACCCACCGCCAGATGTGCGATAATCCCACCAGGATGGCCAACGAAAAAAACCTCAGCGAAAAGAGACCGTGGATTGATTACGCCAACAGCGAGTATATCCTGCTGTTCGGCATCAATGAGCTTTCCACATCCGCCGGCCAGCGCAAAATGAACCTGCTGAAAGCCGCCGTAAAACGCGGTGCGAAACTGGTGGTGATTGATCCCAGGCGCTGTGAAACAGCCGCGCTGGCCATGGAATGGATCCCGATCAAGCCATCAACCGACGGGGCACTGGCCATGGCCATGTGTTATGTCATTGTCAAGAACGAACTTTACGACAAAGAATTTGTCACCAATTGGACCTACGGCTTTGAGGCCTTCAAAAAACGCTTGCTCGGCGAAGAAGACGGAGTGGCGAGAACTCCTCAGTGGGCCGCAGAGATTTGCGGTGTTTCAGCGGAAACCATTGAACGTCTGGCCTTTGAATTTGCCAATGCCGCCCCCGCAGCGGGCGCCATATCCTGGACCGGGGTTTCCCAGTCCCCTAATGCGTTCCATGGGGTACAGTCGCTTCAGGCCCTTAACGGCCTGATGGGCACCTTTGATGCTCCCGGCGGTCCGCAACTGTGCCGCAAGTTCAAGCTGGCATCGCCCTGGGCGGACGACCAGGCCAAACCGCCGAACAACGCAGCCAAAATCAAACTTGACAAAAGCCACCTGTGGAGCGGCTGGATTCCCGGCTATTTCGAAAAGGATGTGGATGAAGGGAAACTGAAAGCCATGCTCTGCTATTTCGGCAATCCGGTTCTTTCCTGCGGCAGCGAGCCATCCATCAAACGCGCCATCGAAAAGTTGGAATTTTCCTGCGCCATCGACTGCTATATGTCCAACACCTCGATGCTCTGCGATGTCATCCTCCCCGACTGTACATATCTCGAACAAAGCCGGGTTGTCGCCGATTGGATGTACGAATCTTTCATTTCCCTTGGACAAAAGGCGATCACTCCGCTGTATCAATCCAAGCCCGTGGTCTGGATCTTCACCGAAATAGCCCGACGGCTTGGCTATGGTGAGTACTTCCCCTGGAAAAATGAAGATGAATACATGGCCAATCAAATGCGCAACCAGGCCATCAGCCTGGAAGAGCTGAAAAAGGTGGGATACTACATCACCGACCAACAGGAATACTTCAAATATAAAAAATGGGGCAGCTTGAATCCGCCGGCAGGCTACGGTTCTTCAGGCAGCACCAAAACCGGCAAGTATAACTTTATCAATCCCTTGGCTGAAGAAAACGGGGTGGATGGACTGCCGGACTACAAAAATCCCTGGGATGACTGGCCCGAACTGCAACCAGACGATGACTACCCCATGATCACCGGGTATTTCAGGGTCGTTGAGCATGAACATACCTCCACATACTGGAACATCGGCCTCATGAAGCAATGCGGTACCAATCCGGTTTGGATCAATTATCTGGATGCGAAACGGTTCGGCATCAAGGAAGGCGACGAAGTACGCATTCGATCGCCTTGGGGCGAGGTGCGGGCAACCGCTCAGGTAACCTGGGGAATCCGCCAAGGAGTGCTTGCCGCGGCCGGCGGTTTCGGCAACCTGCGAGGACTGGAAGGCGACCCCAAATATCCCCAGTTCAAGGGCTTTAACACCAACTACCTGATGCCGCCCAATGTGGCGTGCAAGTGGACAGGGACACCGCCCCTGAAATACATCAAGACAACCATAGAAAAAATATAACCATGGATAATTGATTATCGCCATGACATCCCTGCCAAACCGAGATAAGGCAAGCGCCTATCTGGAGGTTTTCCAGAAAGTGACCATGCTCATCACCAAGGTTCTTGATCCGCAACAGGTGATGGATCTGGTTGTCCGCTGCCTGCCGGAACTGATGGAGGTGGACGCGGCCACCATCAGACTGCTTGACGCCGGAACCAACACCTTTGTACTGGGCGCGGCCCACGGTCTTTCGGACGAGTATCTTTCCCGCGGGACCATTGACAGCAGGGATGCCATGGACATGATCATGCAGGGCCGACCGGTGGCCAAAACAGGCCTTGATGCCGATCCGTTTTATCCGCACAGCGAGGAGGCGGCGCGGGAAGGAATCAAAAGCGTCCTGTCGCTGCCCATTATTTTCCAGGAACATATCATCGGGGTGATGCGCCTGCTCACCAAAAAAGACAGAATCTTCACCCCCATGGAAATTTCCTTTTCCATGACCCTGGCAGAGCAGATCGGGGTGGCCATCTCCAATGGCCGCCTTTTTTCCGAGATGGAAAATCAGGTTGATTTCCTCAAGGAGGTCCATGAAATTTCAAGGCTGGTCAATTCCACCCTTGATCTGAATGAAATTCTTCAGACCATTGTCGACAAGCTGCCGAAAATCATGGGCATGAAGGCCTGCACCATCCGCCTGCTCCAGCCGGAAACCAACAAACTGGAACTTGTTGCCGCCTCCGGTCTTTCCGAGGAATACCTGCAACGGGGCAGCATCAGAAAAGAAGACAGTATTTTCATGGCGCTCAAAGGAAAACCGGTTTCTGTTTTCGATGCGCCCAACGACAAACGGGTTCACTATCACGAAGCCATCCGCAATGAAGGTATTAAAAGCATTTTGGCCGTCCCCATCAAAAAAGGCCGGGAAGTTATCGGCGTTCTCCGCTTACTGACCACCGAGCATCACTGTTTCACCAACAATGAGGTAACCTTTGTCACCGCTGTGGCCGAGGAAGGGGGCAGTGCCATCCAGAATGCCCTGACCTTTAAAAAAATCAACCTGCTGTTTAATCAGATTGAGGAAAACGAACGGTTTCTGCAAAACATCCTGGACTCTCTCTGGGACAGAATCATCGTTGTCGATCGCGCAAAACATGTGGTGATGGCCAACAGGCAATTTCTCCAACAGGGCAACTTTGATGAAAACGATGTTCTGGGCAGGAACTATGAATCCACCGTACCCTGGCAAGACGAGGAATCACCTGCGCCGGCGGACCGGGTTCTGGCAGGCGGTGACAGGATTATCCGTACCGTCAAAATCAAGGACAATGACGGCAGCAAATGGCTGGAACGTACTCTTTCACCGATTTTAGACAAGCAAGGGGCGGTTGAATATGTCATCGAAACGGTGCGGGACATCACGTCGCAAAAGTTTCTGGAGCAGGAAAAGCTTGAACGGGAAAAACTGGCCGGGGTTCTGGAAATGGCGGGAACAGCCGCTCACGAACTCAATTCTCCCCTCTTTGCCGCCCTGGGAACCGCCCAGCTGTTACGCGACGATCTCGAAAATAATGCGCATCAAGCGGAAATCGACACCATTATCCGCAGTTTGAAAGCAATGGCTGCCCTTACAAAAAAGATGACGACGATGACCGGTTTTACCTCGCGGGATTATGTCGGCGACGCCAAAATTATTGATTTTCATTAAACAGGAAAACAGGAGAGGAGGTGAAATGAAAAAACAAAAAATCCGATAACCACTAAAATGATATGCGCGGCAAAAGCGCCCGACGCTTGCCATCTCACAACAAGGAGGGATTATGAAAGAAAAGCTGAAGTATCTCGGGATGTTGTTCTCTGTTATCGCTGTCTGCTTCTGGATGGGTTCCCCAGCCTATTCCCAGGATCAGGCCCCTTTGGCATCGCCAACCATACAGATTGACAAAACCGAGTTAAAAAACGGTGGTGTCATCAAGGTAACAGGCCAGGCTCCGGCGGGCATGCCCGTTTACCTGGAGGTATGGGCTGCCGACAAATCTGTTCGCGCCAACTTTTTTGACAGCAAGAAGGACGAAAAAACCGGCCAGATTCCCTACATCTTTTATCTGACCTATGACATGCCGGCCTATTACAAGATCTTCGTTCCCGCCGATAAAAAAGATAAAATCGCCGAACTGAAGAAGGCCGGCAAAAAATGGAAATACTCCGAGGCCCTCAAGGAGCTTGGCGCCGACGTGGCCTACAGTGTGCCGGCCAAAATGCAGACAGATCGTTTCAAGGCGACGCTTATGGCCAGCATCATCGGCAGCCGGGGAGATCTGCTTGAACCGATGGACGACAAGGAAAACAAAAAACGGTCGATGCAGCTGGTCAAGGCCCGCTTCCGCGACATCGACAAAGTCCTCGGACCTGATGTCGTCATCAACCCGGACGGCACCTTCAGCGCCGAGATCACCATCCGTGAAGGCCTGGCGCCCGGCCAATACAACATCGTCGCCGTCTGTGACAAAAACATGAAAAGCGCCCCAGCGTCCTTTGAAAACAAAATTTCGTTCCCCATGCTTTACCTGAAAACCGCGGGTACCAGCCAGAACATCATCTGGCCTTTTCTGCTCTGCCTCGTCATCTCCATCTTCGGCGTGCTGATGGGCGCGGGCGGCGGCTTTATCCTGAACCCCATCCTGGTCAGCCTCTTTCCCTTGCCGCACACCGTTGTTGCCGGAACCGTCACCCCCACCGTCCTCTTTTCCCAGGGCAGCGGCATTTACAACTACTCAAAGATCAAATTCATCAACTGGAAACTGGGCTGCGCCATCGGCGGCGCCATGCTGCTGGGTGGTTTCATCGGTCCCAAGTTGACCGAAATGATCACCCTCGACCAGTTCAAATTCGCCTTCGGCTGGATCCTGCTCGTGCTGGCGGGCCTCATGTACTGGCAGACCACTGCCGGTTATCTGGCCAAAAACAAGAAAGAACAGGCCATCCTGAAAGAATTTAAGAAACGGGCCGAAGAAGCAGCCAAGGCGAAAAAATAACAAGGAGGAATGAATATGAAAGTTGATTTCTGGGGACAGGAATTTGAAGCAAATATGGTTGTGGGATGCATCGGCGGTTTTCTTATTGCGATCATGTCATCCATGTTCGGTTTCGGCGGCGGCCCGTTCATGGTGCCGCTCATGACCGTTGGTCTGCGCCTGCCGATGTACATTGTCGTCGGCAGTTCGTTGCTCGCCATTTTCTTTAACACATCGATGAGTTCGATCCGCCATTTCCAGTTCGGCAACTTTGACCTCATCCTCTTCCTGTGCATGTTTCCCGCCGCACTCCTGGGAGGATATATCGGTCCGCAGATAGCCAAACGCGTCAATCCGATTATTGTCAAAAGGGTTGCCTGCGCAGGTCTTCTGCTGCTCAGCCTGAACCTGTTGGGTCTGTATTAAAAAAAACAGGGTGTCACTCGATCACCTGGGTTTCACAACCCGGTGAAGCAGGATACCAATTGACCTCCCGCCCTCCCGGCACCGCCCTCACCCCGCTCTCTCTCCGGGGTGAGGGTCGGGGGGGTTTTCTCCCCCGCACCTGAAGTCAGGTAAAGCGGAATGGTTTTCCATGCTCAACATTGTCAATCGTTTTGCCGATCAACTGGTTGCACCAAAGGCAGCAACCCGGGCAAAATACAATACATTCAAGGAGCTTCTTCAACACGACCGCCATTGCCATGAGCGACTGGCTGAACTTGAAGAACTGTATTATCGGGCTCTGAAAGTCGACATTCATTACGTGCGGAGGTTGCACCGGGAACTGTCGGACGGCGTGTCGGCCATGGTCGGCTGCCTGGGTCGCATGGCTCCCGCTTCCCACCTCTCGCTGCGGGCGTATTACAAAAAAATTGATTTTTACGGACGCATTGCCCTCACTCCCCTTTCTTTCGCCGACACCGGCACCCCCTTCATCCTTGCGCTGGATTTCCCCTATGAAAATGATCTGCGGACCGGGGGAAAAGGGTTTCATCTGTCCCAGATCAAACGCCTACTGGGACTGCCGATCCCTGCCGGCTTCATTGTTTCCACCTCCGCCTGTAACCATTTTATCGAAGCAAATGATCTGCGCCGCAAAATAAACGAATTTCTCGGCCGGATTGATATCCGCACAACGGAATCGTTATACCGCGCATCGGAAAACATTATCGGACTGCTTAATAGAGCGGATATTCCCGCCGATCTGGGGAGGGAAATAATAAAATCCGTCGAATCACTTTCGACTCACCATGGTTGCCGGCTTTTTGCCGTACGCAGCAGCGCCGTGGGGGAAGACTCCGCCATTTCTTTCGCCGGCCAATACGAGTCAATCCTGCATGTCGGCAAAGATCGTATCCTTTCCGCCTGCAAGCAGGTCATGGCCGGTAAATATTCGCCAAGGGCGCTTTTTTACAGGATCAGCAATGGCTTACTTGACGAAGACACGCCCATGGCGGTGCTGGTCCTGGAAATGATCGATGCCCGAACAAGCGGTGTCGTCACAATTCGAGCCACGGACGAGGATGAAATCGCAGATGTCGTCATCCATTCGGTTCCCGGCTTCGGCGATCAATTGATGGGAGGGAAACTGGCGCCGCGGACAACCCTGGTCAAACCTCATAAAAACGGATTTGTCATTGAGCACCTTGATCTGCCTGCCGTTTCCCCTGCGGGCATGGCCTCTCACCCCCTAAGTGCGCGGCAAAGCGATGCCTTTTCACGACCAAACGAACAACAGGCCCTGCAGCTTGCCGACTGGGCGTATAAAATTTCACTTTTTTATCATTCGGCCCAGGAAATTGAGTGGTGTCTTGGCCAAAACGGGCATCTCTTGCTGCTGCAGGCGCGGTCGGGATATACGCAGCAATCGCATGAAGTCAAAAGCCCGCCGGACATCACCAGCTTTCCCGTCCTGATCAAAGGAGCGGAATCAGCTTCCGGCGGCGCCGGCTGCGGGCCGGTTTTTCACATAAAAAATGAAGATCAGCTGGCCGATGTCCCACAGGGAGCCGTTCTTGTCACTGCCGTCACCCCGCCTTCCTATATTCCCGTGTTTGACCGCATAACTGCCGTGGTGGCGGACCTGGGCAGCGCGGCAGACCACTTTTCCTCCGTGGCTCGTGAGTTCGGTGTTCCGGTGCTGGTCAAGACAGGCAATGGCAGCACCATTCTCGCCCCCGGCCAAACCGTTACCGTCTGGAGCGACGGAGGCATGGTTTTTGACGGTTGCATCCCGCCCATTCTTGCCAGGTGCCCCGCCCGCCGCAAAACGGAAGTATCCAATCCCTTTTACGACTGTTTCGCCAAGGCGGCGCCGTTTATTTTTCCGCTCAAACTGGTCAATCCGGCTGATTCCGCTTTTTCCCCGGAAAATTGCCGCTCCCTGCACGACATTATCCGTTTCGTTCATGAAAAGGCATTGCTTGCCATGTTTACCCAGGCAGGCACCCGGTTATCAAAAAAAAAGGACAACTTTCTCCTGGAAACAACTCTCCCCCTGGCGCTGTATATCCTTGACATGGGCGGCGGCACGAACGCAAATAAAAAAAACAACGAGAAACTGTGCGAAAACGAATTGGTATCAACGCCACTCAGATCTCTCCTCCGCGGACTCAGCCATCCGGCAGTGAACTGGCAACGACATGCACATTTCGACTGGAAAAATTTCAGTGAAATAATCATGGGAGAGGGTATCATCAGCAATGAAGATGCCTCTTTTGCCAGCTATGCCGTTGTTTCCAAGGATTACTTGAATCTGAACATGCGCTTCGGCTATCATTTCGCCATTGTCGACTGCCTCTGCGGCGCCATTGCCGAAGAAAATTACATCATGCTCCGTTTTGCCGGGGGCGGGGGAAATTTTTCCGGCATTGCCCTGCGCATACATTTTATCAGTGAGATTCTCAAGCGCCTTGATTTTTCCGTGACCACCAAAGGAGATTTGCTTGACGCCCGCCTGGTGCGCTATAATGATGTCATTATTAAAGAACGACTTGACATGCTGGGGCGTCTGCTGGGAGCAACCAAATTGATGGATATGGTCCTCAAGGACGAACACATGGTCCTCGACATGGTTGACGAGTTCATGAACGGCAGATATGATTTTTCTGATTGATATCAGGTTTGCCCGCCGAAAACCGGAAAACAATGTCCGAATATCGACTGAACTGGATAACCGATAATCTTGCGGTGGGTTATGCCCCCATGTCCTATGCCGAGCTTGACGCCATCAAATCCCAGGGGATTGATGCCATCGTCAATCTCTGTGGGGAATTCTGCGATCTTCATGAAATTGAACAGGATTCCGGATTCGAGGTTTACTTTCTGCCCATCCCCGACGAATCAACCCCGGACATGGCCGACATGGAAAAAGGACTCCATTGGCTCGACGAGGCCATTTACCTCGGCAAAAAGGTGCTGATCCATTGCCGCCATGGGATCGGCAGAACCGGAACCTTTGTCACCGCCTATCTTCTCCGGCGGGGCATGGGCATGAAGATGGCGGAGAAGACCCTCAAAAACACCAAGGCCACGCCGGCCAGTTTTTCACAATGGCGCCTGCTGAAAAAATACGGCAAGAAATCCGGAGAACTGACAATTCGCGAACCAAGCCTGGAGAATCGGCATATCGTCGATCTGAGCGTTTTTTTTGCCGAATATGAAGGGCTGGTGACGGAAGTGGAAAAAAGGATAACGTCCTCCGGCGGGGAAAAAGAAATTCCCCGATGCGGTGTTGATCGCACGGATGGTTGCCGTCGCTATTTCGAGTTGCAGCTCATAGAGGCCATTTACCTGAGCAACAAGATGAACAAAACCCTGAGCAGCAGACTCCGGGAGGAAGTGATTGAAAAAGCGGTGGAACGATCCCGCATCATCCGCCGCCTTGCCCAAGACAACGAGGTCGGCACCACCGAGGATCTGAAACGCTGCTATCTCAAGCAAAACCTCGCCTGCCCCCTGCTTGAGGACACATGCCGGATGGCAAACTGCCGCCCCCTGAGCTGTCGCTTGTACGGACTGGAACAAACATCCGAAATTTTCCCCGAAGCGAACACCATTCTCTCCACCCTTTCCCGTTCGGTATTTCTTGCCCTGTCCGGGGTATTACCGGACGAATCCCTGTTTCGGGTGTCCTTTGCCGACACCCTGTCCGGCAGATTTATTCAAACATATTTTCATTACCTCAGCTCCATGAGCAAACCGAAATGAAAACTGATACGGTTCCGGTCGCAAACGGCAAACCATCGGTCCTGCTCGTCGATGACGAACCGGACATGCTCAACATGCTGAGCCTGATCGTCAGACGCCAATGTCACTGCGACGTCATCCTCGCCGCGACCGGCGCCATGGCGATCAAGGAAATGGAATCCCATGTCCCGGATGTGGTGGTCACCGACATCAAAATGCCGGACATGGACGGCCTGACCTTGTTGAAAAAAATCCGGGAGCGGGATGAAACCATTTCCGTCATTGTCATGACCGGTTACGGCACTATTGAAATGGCTGTCCAGGCTTTAAAGGACGGGGCCTATGACTTCCTGGAGAAACCGTTTGACAAAGACCACATCGTCAGGGTTATTCACAACTGCCTTGAACGAACCAGACTGCTGCGCGACAACCGTCGGCTGCAGGAAAGACTCGCCGTGGTCAGTCCACCCGAAGGCTTTGTCGGGCATTCGCCGGCCCTGCGCCAGGCCATGGCACTCATCACCAGGGTGGCTGATACGGATGCGACCGTGCTCATCAGAGGGGAAAGCGGCACCGGCAAGGAGGGAGCGGCCAGGGCGTTGCATGCCTTGAGCAAAAGATGCACCCAAAAGATGATCGTCGTCAACTGTCCGGCGCTGCCTGAACACATACTCGAAAGCGAGTTGTTCGGATACCGCAAGGGCGCTTTCACCGGGGCCATGCAGGACAAGAAAGGGCTCTTCCTCGCCGCCAACCATTCCACCATTCTGCTTGACGAGATCGGCGATATTCCCGTTTCCATCCAGACGAAACTGCTCCGCGTCCTGCAGGAAAAGGAGATCCAACCCTTGGGCCAGAACGACACCATCAAAATAGATGTCCGGGTGGTGGCCTCCACCAACCAGAATCTGGAGGCAAAAATGGCGTCAGGCGAATTCCGGGAAGATCTGTTTTACCGGCTCAATGTCGTCACGGTAACCATGCCGAGCCTGAAGGAAATGAAAGAAGACATTCCCCTCCTCGTCCAGCACTTTCTGCGCAGGTATCAAAAACAATACAAACGGCAGAATCTTGTCATTACGCCCAAGGCAATGCAGATGCTCTTTCACCGTCATTGGCAGGGCAATGTCCGGGAACTGAAAAACACCGTGAAAAGGGCGGTCCTTCTCGCCCCGCAAAACGAAATCGACGTCAATGAGATCAGCGCCACCGCTGACCGGGCGGAAAAAGAATCGCCCCTTGCCGATTTCTCCACAGTAAACAACCTTACCTATAAAGACGCCAAGGCCGAGGTGGTCGAGCAATTTTCCATCTTCTACATAACCAACCTGCTCATCAGGCACCAGGGCAATGTCACCGCCTCGGCCAAAGACAGCGGTCTTGACCGTCAGGCATTTCAGCGCATCATGCGCCGTTATGGATTAACCTCCCGTGATTTCAGAAACAACCCATGACAAGCGCCCTTTTCCCATTTTCACTGAAACCGTTTGCCCTGCTGACCGGGCTCTTCCTGCTCTGGCCCCAGCCCGCCCTTGCCATCCAGACCCATCTTGGGCGAGAGGGAATTTATGTCCATCAAGGCGCCCATGTTTTCTTCGCCCTTTCCATGGTTATTTTTGCGCTGAACATCCATCGTTCCACCCTGTCAACCAGAAAACCGTGGCAATTTTTCTTCTGGGGCGCCCTGCTGCTCGTCATCTGGAATGTCTGGGCATTCTGCGGTCATATCATTGAATATCTCGTCCCGCCTGAGAATTTCACCTTTGCACCAACGCCCTTGTCTCCCCGCCTTGTCATTTCCTCATGGCGCGAAATCGTTTATTTTTTTCTCAAGATGGATCACCTTCTCTGTCTTCCGGCGGTTATCTGTTTTTATCTGGCGCTCAAGGCAATCCTCAATGAATTGCCCGGAAAAAATCCCGGACCAAAAGGGCGGCAGCCATGACAACCTGGTCCCTCTATCCCGTCTGGATAATTGATCTGCTGGGATCCATCGGCATGATCATTTTTTCACTGCTTTGCTTTCAAACAAGCCGGAAAATAAACCAACGCGCCCCTGAAACACCTCTCGCCAACTATCTCATCTGGTTTTCAGCGGCCATATTTGCTTTTTCCGCCTCCCGCTCCCTGGGTCATATCCTGAAACACCTTCTTTTCTTTTCCGGCAAAAGCGCGTTGTGGCCCGCAATTTCTCCGATCAGCGGATCGATCAACAGCATTACCTTTATCGTCATCGCATCCGTCACGCTCTACTTCAGGCGCACCGAAATCATCATGAACCTCATGGCCCGGGACCGGGACAGAATTTCACGGATAGGACGGCAGCTCCTGCAACTCAACCGGGAGATGGAAGAAATCGTGGCGGAACGGACCCGGGTCCAGATGGCGCTGCGCATGGACCATCAGGTGCGGAATCCGGCCATGGTTATCGGCGGCCTGACCCGGAGAATGTTCAACAGAACAGCGAAAGATCACCCGGACAAAGAACACATGAAAAGAGTGCTGGAACAGGCGGAAAAACTGGAAGAGCTCGTCGGCAAATTCGACGATATCCTGCCGCAACGGGAGAAAAAATTCTTTATCAACGACCTGAACGATCTCATTCGGGAAACGCTGGATATCGTGGCCGTCGAAGCCGAAGAAAAAGGCGTGATGCTGCATTTTTTTCCGACACCGGGGCCGTTGCGTTTCCAAGGCGCCAAACACCTCATCAAACAGGCGTTCATCAATATTGTCAGATATGGTGTCGACGTCAGCAAAAGCGGGGATGCCGTCACATTGACGACAATGGCGGAAGGAAGATTCCTGCAGGCATTCATTACGTATAACGGTCCCCGCCTGACGTGGGAAGAGTTTGATCAATCCGAGGAATCCGCTTCCAGTCAACATCGGGACAAAACCAGGATGGAACTGTCCTATGTTCGCCTGGTGATCGAGGAGCACAACGGGATATTCAGGCTCTCGGAAAAGCCGGGGGGCGGAAACATCCTGGAGATACATCTTCCCCTGATGCTGGGAGAACTGGCAAAAACAGAAAGCCGGAACTGATCACGGTCATTCAATACCGTGGCGCATGTTCTGCCGCGTGATCCGGAAACCGACAACCATCATCGCCAACCGGACATTGCTGAAAAGCCGTCATCATATATTTCCTGTGGCAAAGAAAACCAATTGATGCTATGTGAAAGGGAAGCAACTGTTGCTTTGTTATCAACATGGTTATAAAACCATTTTTTTCCTCTGATTCTTACGGAGAAAAAAGTGCCGCCCCAATCACTTCCCCTTTCCGCTTATTTTTTTCTGATGATCGGCTTTCTTTCCCCCTTGCCCGCTTTTTCCCAAGGAAACGCGATTCAGCCCGAAGCCATTGTTCGTGCCCACAATCTCTTGAGAAAACAGGTCGGGTCCCCGGAAATGAAATGGTCTGATCAACTGGCGCGACAAGCCGCACGGCATATTAAAACGATGCGGGAAAACGGATGTAAAATGAGCCACAACGGACCGGGCGAAAATCTCTATTGGGCCAGCCCCCTGCAGACCGCGACGGAAAAAAATGCGCTTGGTCAGTGGCGGTGGCATAATTCCGTGCAGAATGTTTCCGAGCAGTATGTGGTTGAGGCGTGGGGGAGTGAAAAAAAGTGGTACTCCGCCGAAACCAACTCCTGCCGGGCTCCGCTGGGTAAAACCTGTGGCCATTACACCCAGATTGTCTGGAAAAACACCACCGAAGTCGGTTGCGCAAAGGCCGTCTGCACCGACAAATCTCAGGTCTGGCTTTGTATTTATTCCCCGACGGGCAACATCATCGGGCAAAGACCGTATTGAACCGGCCATGAGCCAATCAACGTGCCTGACAAAATTCGCGTGGCTTTCCATCGGCGCAGCCCTGTCCACCATCGGCCTGAAAACGTTTGCCTATCTGCTGACCGGCTCGGTCGGTCTCCTCTCCGACTCCCTTGAATCAATCGTCAACCTGATCGGTGCCGTCCTTGCCCTGGTCATGTTGAAAATAGCCGCTCTGCCGGCGGACGACAACCACGCCTACGGACATACCAAGGCTGAATATTTTTCAAGCGGTGTTGAAGGCGGCTTGATAATCATCGCTGCGGGCAGCATAGCACTGGCTGCGGCGCAACGGCTTCTTTATCCGGTCCCCCTGGAAAAAATCGGCCTCGGCCTTGCTGTCTCCTTTGTCGCCTCGCTGATCAATCTGGTGGTCGCCCTCGTTCTGATCAAAGCAGGCAGGAAATTCCATTCCGTCGCACTGGAGTCAAACGCCCATCATCTCCTCACCGATGTCTGGACATCGGTGGGAGTGCTGGCCGGAGTCGGAGCCGTTTCCCTGACCGGCTGGAACCGGCTCGACCCGCTGGTTGCCCTTTTCGTTGCCGCAAACATTGTCCGCACCGGATTTAAAATAATCAAAAACTCCATTCTCGGCTTAATGGATACCGCCCTGCCGCCGGAAGACAGGCAGAGCATCCGGGCTATCCTGGATGATTACCGCGCATCCGGAATCGACTACCATGCCCTGCGCACCCGCCAGGCAGGTTCGCACAAATTTGTTTCTTTTCATGTTCTCACCCCGGCGGAGTGGACCGTGCTGCAAGGACATCAACTGCTGGAGGAAATCGAGGAAAAAATACGTCAGGCCCTGCCGAATGTCACCGTCTTTACCCATCTCGAACCATTGACCGATCCCGCCGCCTGGGATGACATCCACCTGGATCGTTCTTGCTGTCGCGAAAATGATGAAAATCCCGGCAAGAGGGTGAATAAATGACCGCGCCCCTGCTCACTGATAAAGTTTTCATCCCGGCATGTGTTATCTTTGCAGGCATCATCTGTCAGTGGATCGCCTGGAGGGTCAAACTGCCCGCCATTCTTTTCCTCCTTTTCACCGGCATCGCCGCGGGACCGGTGGCCGGATTCCCGGATTCGGACGCGCTTTTCGGCAAAGACATCACCTTTTCCGATCTCGCCGCCAACCTGACAAAAGGATGGAAAATCCATAACACTCCCTTGACGGAACAGTTCACCTATGAGAAACTGATTGAAAAGTACGAATCGCGATTGATCCCGTTATTTGCCGTTCAACCGAACGGCAATCTGGAAATTTTTACCACGGATCACAAAATAAAACCCCGGCCCGGCTGGACGCTGATTGCCATGATGCCAGGCAACGGCGCCACCCCTGAGGAAATGAAGAAGACGATGTGACATGGACATCTTCACCACACACTTCTGGAAGTGCATCGGCACCGCCATCCTTTGCGGTTCCATTGTCGGCTTTGAAAGGCAACTGCGGGGGAAACCGGCGGGTATCAGAACCAGTATCCTGATCTGCCTCGGCACCGCGCTCTTTATTTCCCTCGGCGTGGAGTTTACCAACGACAATTCGGACATGACCCGCGTCCTCGGACAAGTTGTTACCGGAATCGGCTTTCTCGGCGCCGGTGTCATCCTTTCCCGCGAGGGAATTGTCCTCGGCGTCACTTCGGCTGCCGTTGTCTGGGTCCTTGCCGCCACCGGCTCTTTGATCGGTTTTGAAAAATACCCGGAGGCCCTGGTGGTGACGTTCATCACCGTGGCTCTTCTGAGCGGCATCACCTTTCTTGAAACCCGAATGCAAAGCCTGCGGCAAGGGGTGCATGCCCCGTTTGAAAAACAGAAAAAACAAAAAGACCACAAGAAATAACCCAACAAAGGAGGAATAAAATGGCACGCATCACATTACAGGGAAACGAGATCGAGACGATCGGCGCACTGCCTTCTCTCAACAGCAAGGCCCCCTCTTTCACCTTGACCAAGACCGATTTGTCCGATTGTTCCCTCCAGGATTTTACCGGCAAAAAAGTTATCTTGAACATTTTTCCCAGTATCGACACCTCGGTTTGCGCCGCATCCGTCCGTAAATTCAACAAGGATGCCGCTGACGCCAAAGATGCCGTGGTGCTCTGCATTTCAGCCGACCTGCCCTTTGCCCACCAGCGTTTCTGTGAAGTCGAGGGGATTAAAAACGTCATTCCTCTTTCTGTGTTCCGTTCACCTGATTTCGGCAAGGATTACGGGGTATTGATCACCAGCGGCCCGATTCGCGGCCTGCTGGCGCGAGCCATTGTCATCATAGACAAATCAGGCCGGGTCGGTTATTGTCAACAGGTGCCGGAGATTGTCCAGGAGCCTGATTACGACGCGGCCTTGAGCGCCCTGAACACTCTTCCATGACAGCCTGAGACGGTTGCCGCTCCTCGATCATGACGGGCAATGCACCGAAAAATTGCCCGATCCCCGGCGCAGCACAACAGGCTTTTAAGGAGATTCATGAAGAAAAAAAAGGTCCTGATAACCGGCGGCAACAAGGGAATAGGCCTGCACACCGCGCAAAAATTCCTTGAGAAAGATTATCATGTCATCGTGGCGGCGCGGGATTTTACCGGTTTTCCCCTTGCTGATCAGGAAAAC
Organism: Desulfobulbaceae bacterium DB1; assembly: GCA_001914235.1. Classification (NCBI taxonomy): domain Bacteria; kingdom Pseudomonadati; phylum Thermodesulfobacteriota; class Desulfobulbia; order Desulfobulbales; family Desulfobulbaceae; species Desulfobulbaceae bacterium DB1. Next base: position 21,224 of record MQUF01000020.1, on the reverse strand, counting down.
ATGGAGACAATATCCTTTGATCTCCGGAATATCGACGAAATTCCCCGGTTGATTGCTGAAATCGGCCCCGTCGATATCCTGATAAACAACGCGGGCATCATGCATGCCCTGACCTTTGATCAGTACCCCAGGGACAAGGTGGATGAAATCCTGAAAATAAACATCGAGGCCCCGGTGGCCCTGATCCGGGAAACATCAAAGGCAATGACGGCCAAGGGTGAAGGCAGGATTGTCAACAATGCATCCATTGCCGGTCAGATCGGTCATCCGGATGTCTGGTACGGCATCACCAAGGCCGGGGTCATCAACATGACAAAAAGCTTTGCCAAGATTCTCGGACCACGGGGAATCGTCATCAACGCGGTGGCTGCGGGTCCGGTGGAAACCGCCATGCTTGACATCATCCCGGAACAGCGTAAAAAGGATATCAAGAAACTGGTTTATAGCGGGCGATTTGCCTATCCCTCGGAGGTCGCCGACACCATTTTCTGGCTGGCGACAGACTGCCCGCCATACATCAACGGCACCTGCGTCGATATCAATAACGGTGCTTTCCCTCGTTAAATTTTATTTACAGAACTACCATTTTTCGTCAACGTCCTGAAAGGTGAAAATCCGTATGAAAGTACCCACACAATTCCTTCGTTTGTTCATGCCGGCAATCCTTGCTGCAACCATTATCCTTGCCGGCTGCGGTCAGGACCGGCAGGACACTAAACAGGCACCCGCGGCCATCGCCACCGTCAACCAACCGGCTCCGGATTTCACCTTGAAGGACGTCCAGGGCAAAACATGGAATCTTACGGATCTGCGCGGCAAAGTTGTCTTGGTCAACTTCTGGGCAACATGGTGCCCTCCCTGCCAGGAGGAACTGCCATCCATGGAAGGCCTGCACCAGGGCATGCGGCAGGCGCCTTTTCAGATGCTGACCATACTGAACAACGATCGCGCGGATTTCGCCCAGAACCTTGCCCTGAAAAGAGGCTACACCTTTCCCATTCTCCTTGACCCTGAATCGAAGGTTGCCGCGGCATACGGCATCACCGGCGTACCGGAAACCTTTATCATCGACACGCAGGGCATTCTGCGTGAAAAGCACATCGGGCCCCGGGACTGGAATTCCCAGGGCGCCCGGCAGATGCTGTCAGGTTATCTTCCCCGGCCTGCCGGTTCACAACAGAAGAACTGATCACCGGCCCCGGCCTCATATTTACTCATGGCAGGAAGACGACACCGTTGTTTTGTCGTCGTGCGCCCGTCACCCCAGCGCTTTTCCCCTGGATTTACCGACTCTTCTTCACCGCAATCAAGAAGAGTCTGCAATATCCGGCAATGCAATTCTGCGGCAAAATCCAGCGTCAGGGAACATATCATCTCTTCCATGGTCGTAATAAAAAGGGATCAGCATTAATTTACCGGCTGTTTTGAACCACTCACCAAGGAGAAATCATGAATCAACGTATTCTGATGATAACGGCATGTATCATGGCGGCAGGTTTTGCCACGCAGGCGGAAGCCCGCCCGAAAAGCAGATTCGATGAAACGACCCAAACTTGCAGGATCATAGACTCCGGGCCCCTGGAATGGGACAGCCGCCCTTGGGGTGAAGGAGGTAAAGTCTTCCGGGAGGTCTGCAAAAGCTGCCATACCCGTGACAACGACAAGGGCGCGCCCTTTCTTCACAGTGAGTCGAAATCCTCCAATGGCTGGAATCGGGTTTTCACCAAAAAATATCCCCAGTGCGCCAAAGACGGTGCATGGAATCAGATAAGCGGGGACCAGCTTCTCAAATTAAATGATTACCTCTTCCGTTTTGCCTTAAACAGCGAGGATATGAACGACAGCTGCTGACGGTAATCACCATCCTCCCGGTTCGGGAGAAAGCAATGCAGCAATCTGCAAGACCGTTCTTTCTTTCACAAAAAACGGCCACGCGCCGTGCTGAAAAACCCCGGCTTTCCGGAGGGCGCGCGATTGCCCGCAAAAGCCGGTAAAAGTCCTTGACACCCCCCGCACCCTGAAACTAATCTGAAGTATCCGTTCCTCCATTCTTTTCATCTTTTCAGCAAAAAACCATCAATGCAGGAAACCGTCAATGCCGGCATTCAGCTCCGGATGAACCTTTTTTTCAAACAGCCGATGAAAAACCGGAAAACACTGAAAATAAAATTCATTCTCGCCATCGGCTCTGTCGTCACGCTCTTTGTGGCGGTTGTTTTTTACTGGATGCTGCAACAGACAACCCAAGGGATCATGGCCCAGCTGGATGAACAGTCAAAGGCCTTGTTGCAGCAGATCATCATTACCAGAACCTGGATTGCCGATCATGGAGGACTTTTTGTAGAAAAACGCCCCGGCGTTGAAGCCGGCCCATTCCTGTCCGATAGCGATATAAAAGATACAGCGGGGAAAACCTATCATTTCCGCAACCCGGCCATGGCCACCCGTGAAATTTCGGATTATGCCGCCACCAAGGGATTGTACAAATTTCATCTCACCAGTCTCAAACTGGTAAACCAGGCAAACTCCCCCTCCCCTTTTGAAAGAGACGCCCTGCTCTTTTTCCAGAAACAGGGATACGACAAGGTCAAATCCGGACTGACAGGCGAAGGAGATGAAAACGGGTTCAGGGTCTACCGGCGCATCGTCCCCCTGCAGGTAGAAGAATCCTGCCTCGAATGCCATAGCAATCAGGACTACGTTGTCGGCGACATACGCGGCGCATTAACCGTCACCATCCCGATGTCCCTGGCAATCGAATCCGTCGAACGACACAGATACAACCTGATCGCCGCATGGTTCGGCATTGTCTGCCTGGTTTCCGCCTTGATTTATTTTTTCCTGAACCGCCTGGTGTTAAGACCCGTCAGCCATCTGCACCATGTCGCCCAAAGTCTGATCGCAGGCGAGTACAGCATCAAGGCCGATCTTTCAACAGGTGACGAGTTTGAATCATTAGCCCAGGCCTTCAACGACATGACGGATCGCCTGAAAAAGGGTTACGAGGGAACGATCAAATCACTCGTTGCCGCCATTGACGCACGCGATCCTTATACAAAAGGACACACGGCGCGGGTTGCCCATTACGCGACCGCGATCGCCAGGGAAATGGGTTTCGGGGATGAGTTTGTCGAGGGAATTGCCCTGGGAGCCACCCTGCACGATATCGGCAAAATCGGTATTCCCGATGATATTCTCTGCAAATCCTTGCCGTTGTCGGAAGAGGAAAGCACCCTCATGAAGAACCATACCGAAAAAGGTGCGGCAATTATCAAGGATGCCGATTTTTTATTATGTGCCCTGCCCGCCATTCTCTATCATCATGAAAGACATGACGGCCAGGGCTATCCCCAAGGTCTGCAGGGGGATACGCTCCCCATGATGGCGAAAATCATTTCCGTCGCGGACACATTCGATGCCATGACCACTGACCGCCCTTACCGGAAAGCCCTTTCAGCGAAAAATGCCCTGGAGGAAATAGAAAAAAATTCCGGAAGGCAATTTGATCCCGAGGTCGTGCAGGCTTTCAGGGTGGTCTGTGACAAAAAACTGATCGGTACCGGTTGCGACCCTTTTCATCTGAAAAAAGATGAATGAATTCAGGAAGTTCATTGAGACAACAACGAAAAATCCGATGGTGGTTGCAATGAGTTGAAACAGTTTCTGCAAAAAAAATCGTTTCTTTGACTTAGGTCAAGGTGACACCGCGGCAAACAGGCTACTCTGGGTTCAGAAAAAAGATTGGTATTTTTCTGTCACTCGACAATGAATAAAATGGCAATATCCAACCCAAACAGGAGAAAAATCATGTTCTGTAACCAGTGTGAACAAACGGCCAAGGGAATCGGATGCACCGTCATGGGCGTCTGCGGAAAAAATGAAGGCGTCGCCTCCATCGAGGATCTTCTCACCCATGCGGTGCAGGGTTTATGCCTTATCGCTACCGAAGGGCGCAAGGTGGGCGTAATCGACAACAAGGTGGACCGCTTTGTCTGCGAAGCCATCTTCTCCTGCCTGACCAATGTGGATTTCGATCCGGCCCGTTTTCAGCAATGGATCAATAAAACCGTTGCCCTGCGCGAAGAATTGAAGGCCAAGGTGAAGGCGGCGGGCGGAAAAGTTGATTTCACCATTCCGGCAGTCAATTTCACCCCGGCGGATTCCCTCCCCGGCCTGGAAGCACAGGGCGCGGCCCTTAACTTCCTCCTCAGCCTTGACGCCAACGACGACCTTCGTTCCCTGAAACAGATCACCCTGTTCGGTTTGCGCGGCCTTGCCGCCTACACAGACCATGCCGCAATACTCGGCAAAGAGGACGACACGGTCTACGCCTTTATCCATGAGGCCATGGGCAAACTGACGACACCCATGGGACTTGATGATCTTGTTGCCCTGGCCATGCAGTGCGGCAAGACCAATCTGCGCGCCATGGAGCTGCTCGATGCGGGCAACACCGGCACCTACGGACATCCGGTTCCCACCACTGTTCCGCTTGGCCACATACCCGGCAAGGCCATTCTGGTGACAGGCCATGACCTGAAGGATCTGGCCATGCTGCTTGAGCAGACCAAGGGCAAAGGCATCAACATCTACACCCATGGCGAGATGCTGCCCTGCCACGGCTATCCGGAACTGAAAAAATATGATCACTTTTACGGTCATTACGGTACCGCCTGGCAGAACCAGCAGAAAGAAATGGCCGAATTCCCGGGCGCCATCCTTTTCACCACCAACTGCATTCAGAAGCCCAAAGATTCCTACAAGGCAAACGTCTTTACCACCGGGCTTGTCGGCTGGCCGGATGTCGCCCATGTCGATGATAAAAAGGATTTCACCCCGGTGATTGAGCGGGCCTTGGCCCTGCCTGGTTTCACCGACACGGTTGATAAAGGCACGGTCATGGTCGGCTTTGCCCGCAACACCGTGCTGGGAGTGGCCGATAAAGTTATTGAGGCCGTCAAGTCCAAGGCGATCCGCCACTTCTTTCTGGTCGGCGGCTGTGACGGGGCAAAACCGGGCAGAAACTACTATACCGAACTGGTGGAAAAAATCCCCTCTGACTGCATGGTGCTGACCCTGGCCTGCGGCAAGTTCCGCTTCTTTGATAAAAAACTGGGCGATATCGGCGGTATCCCGCGTCTGCTCGATGTGGGCCAGTGCAATGACGCCTATTCGGCCATTCAGATCGCCGTTGCTTTGGCCGGTGCCTTTGAATGCGGGGTCAACGATCTGCCGCTGTCCCTGATTCTTTCCTGGTACGAGCAAAAGGCGGTGGTTATTCTTCTCACCCTGCTCAGCCTGGGGATCAAGGACATCCGCCTCGGACCCTCGCTGCCTGCATTCATCACCCCCAATGTCCTCAATGTGCTGGTGGAGAATTTTGCCATCAAGCCGATTGCCGCAACCCCGGAGGAAGACCTCAAGGTTATTCTCGGATAAACAGGTTTTACATAATATTGATTCTTCCATACCAATGACGTTGGGATGAAAACCTCAAAAAAGGGCCTTGTTCAGGCCCTTTTTTTTGCTCAACGCCCTGCCCCCGGCCCTTCGCCAAAAGAAGAAGGAAGCGACACGGGAGAAAAGATTGATTTTTCTGCCCCAGGCATAATATCCTTGAGGCAAGCAGAATTTCAGAATGCAATGAGGCAGGAAAAAACCATGCGAGGATAAGCCGAACACCATGCTCCTCCTGACAAAAATATTTATTCTCTTTTCCTTTTTCATTCTTCAAGCAGATTTCCTGTGGGGGATGCAACAAGTCAAAATCGGTGTCTTGGCAAAGCGTGGGTCAATAGATGCCCTGCAAAAATGGTCCGAAACCGCCGATTACCTTACCGCCTCTGTTGATGGATACCAATTCGAAATCGTCCCGCTCGGTTTTCAAGAAATCCATACCGCCGTTAAAGAAGAAAAAATAGATTTTGTCCTGGCAAATTCCGCATTTTACGTGGAGCTTGAAAAGCTCTATGGTGTGAGTCGAATAGCAACCCTGATTAATCGGAACCTGCCGGGTCAGCAGACAACGATCTTTGGAGGGGTTATTTTTTCCCGGGCCGACCGGACCGACATAAAGGAATTGGATGATCTCCGGGGACACGATTTTATGGCTGTTGATCCAAGCTCTTTTGGCGGCTGGATCATGGCCTGGAGAGAATTCAAGAAAAACGGTATTGATCCCCTGGCGGATTTTTCCTCAATGCAATACGGCATGACCCATGATGCAGTCGTCTACGCGGTTCTCAACGGCGACGTTGATGCAGGGACCGTGCGCACCGACACCCTGGAACGGATGTCCGGTGAAGGCAAGATCAATCCAGCCCTGTTGCATGTCCTCCATCCGCGGCAAATCGAAAATTTCCCCTTTGCGCTCAGCACGGAGCTTTATCCCGAGTGGCCTGTCGCTGCCCTAAAAACAACCCCCATCAATCTCTCCCGTTTTGTTGCCTCCGCCTTGATGGCCATGTCCGCCGATCATCCGGCGGCCATGACAAGTCATACAGCGGGTTGGACAATACCTCTCAACTACCAGCCTGTTCATGACTGTCTGCTGGAACTTCGCATCGGGCCATATAAGGATTACGGCAAATTCACCTTCAAGGATGTTTTGCGCCGCTACTGGCGACAAATTACTTTTCTGACTTTGGCGGTAATGGCTGTTTTTGGCGTCGCGGCGTATATTTTTTGCCTGAATCGCAGCCTGCGTCAGAAAAAAGCCGAAGTCGACGAATTAAACAGAACCCTGGAATCGAAGGTCAAGCTGCGAACCGCAGAGATCAACGCATTGCTCGACCAGGAACGATATCTCCGGGAGATCATGCGAACCGTGGCCGACACCAACGAGTTGCTCATTACATCGCAATCCCTGGAAAATCTGCTGAAGGATTCCTGCACACGACTGGCGGAACACGGAAGTTACGGTTTCTGTTTCATCGGCCTGCGTGAAAAGAATGCTCTCCAGGCAATCTATACCGACAAAGACTCTGCATATTCTCTGCGGGAACCACCCTTTGCCATCGATGATCCGGCACAGCCGTTTACTCAAAGCCCCACGGCTCGCTGCATAATGAACAACATCACCGTGCTGCAGGAGTTGCGATCAGAAAGTGATGATGTCACCCCTTGGTCGGAAAAGGCCGGGAAAGATGATTTCCAGGCAATCATCGGCCTGCCCCTGTGCACCAACATTATGAGTGATGCCGTCGGTGCCCTTACCGTCTATACTCGCCGGAAAGAGGGTTTTGAACCTGAAGAAATTTCCATGCTTGAAGAGCTGGCCGGCGATATCGGCTTTGCCATCAACTCCTTCCGGCAGAAAGAGGCTGTTGCGACACTCGAACGTGAGCGCACCGCCAACTATGAGCAAACGATTTTTTCCATGGTCAACATGATCGAGCATCGTGACACCTATACCGCGGGACATACTGCGCGCGTGGCCCGCTACTCCGTCATGATTGCCAGGGAAATGGGGCTGGAAGACAAAGAAATACGCAAACTGCAGAAAGCTGCCGTGCTGCATGACATCGGCAAGATTGCCACCCCGGATTCAATACTTCTCAAGCCCGGCAAACTTTCCGCCATTGAACACGATCTCATTAAAATGCATGCCGTTGCCGGCTATGAAATGCTTTCCAAGATCAGTATGTATGAGGAGCTGGCGACAATTATCCGGCATCATCATGAACGGTATGACGGAAAGGGATATCCGGACCGTCTCAAACATGACGAGATTCCTTTGCTGGCAAGCATCATGACGGTTGCCGACGCCTTTGACGCCATGACGACAAATCGTATCTACAAGGCGAGAAAGGAAATCGATGATGCGATCACGGAGCTGCAGGCCCTGGCCGGCCTCCAGTTTCATCCCGAAGTTGTCAAGGCCGCCGTCAAAACCCTGCAACAGATAAAAATCCCGGCAACCGTTGATCAACTCCCGGCTTCAGACCTGGAGAAAAGACGTTTTTCCTATTTTTTCAACGACAAACTTACCGGCCTCTATAATGAGGATTATTTGCAGATAATATTACAAAACAACCGCGGTACCAATGAGTACAAATGTTTCCACGGCATCCACCTGAAAAATTTGCCGGATTACAACAAACAGCGGAGTTGGGAAGCGGGGAATCAGCTCGTGAAAGCAATTGCGGAAGAACTGCAGATCAATTTTCCGGACACACTTCTTTTCAGGGCTTACGGGAATGATTTTGCCCTGGTAACAAAAGAGCATATCGAACTCGGCAAGGAACGGATTGAGGCATTTACCTCTTTGCGCGATACGGGAATTGCAGTGGAAATAACCCATGTCGATTTAATCAGTCAAGGGTTCTACACCATCAAAAAACTTGAGAAACTTGAAATTTTATCAAATAGGGAATAAGAGCACGCCGGACTCGTCGGTGGTGATTATCCCAGAGCTTCGCCCACCAGTTGCTGGGCGAGGGAAAAATCAAATGGTTTGGCGATAAAGTCAAAAGGGCCGATTGCGGCGGCATCCTTTTCATGTTCCAGAAAATCGTTTTTGTTTCGGTATTTTCCAGTTATGACGATGAACTTGGCGCCCGGATGCAGTTTTTTTAATTGCGGAATGAGATCCACGCCTTTCATGTCAGGGAGAAACAGGTCAACGATACAGAGATTGCAATTTTTTATATCCGCTGCCTTTGCCAGGGCATGTGCCCCGCTGCCGGCGGTGGTGATTGCAACCGAATCATTTTCCAGGGCCGCCACCAGGCTGAAAAGTATTAATTTTTCGTCATCAATAATAAGAATCTTTTTTTTCACGTCAGATAACCGCTTGTAGTATGGTCAGGCTTCATCCTTCCAGCCATCGGCCCTGTCAGGCATTTTCTTATTTCGTCCAGCCGATGCTGGGGCAGGCAATCCGGTCGAATATTTCATCATATCGAATTTCTTACGGATATCATGATTTTTTTTCAAATTTAGCATGCTTGTTGCGTTAAGGAAAGCAAAGATATAAAGTGAGAAATACCATTTGGTGAATTCGTTACCCCCAGAAGCACATCCAGCTCACAAATCTCCGCGGACATCATGGATTTAAAAAATATTGCTAAAAATGCAGCCGAGCACCGTCACGGTCTTTATCTTCTGATCGTCTGGACCATTCTTATTGCGGCGTCCGCGATCTGGAATATCCATGAAAATTATCGCGGCACTTACAGCAAGGCCCTCATCGAGGCGAAAACCATTTTCCAGCACAATCTTGCCTACCGTCGCTGGAACGCCATGAACGACGGCGTCTATGTCAAGGTCAGCGACAAAACCCCACCGAACCCGTTCATTCTTGACGACAACCGGGATTTAACCACAAATGAGGGAGAGCTGCTGACCATTATCAATCCCTTCCAGATGACCCGACAAGCTTATGATCTGCTGCGTATTCAATCGCCGGAACTGGCTGTTTTAAACAGGACGGTCAGCCTGGACCCGGTCAATCCCGAAAATACGCCGGATGAGTGGGAAAGGAAAGCCCTGCTTGATTTTGAAAAGGGAAATGGCGAGGTGAGCGATATCACCACCATTGACGGCGCGCCCTTCATGCGATTGATTTCGCCGTATGTCACCGAGGAAAGATGCCTGAAGTGCCATGAACATCAGGGGTATGAAATCGGCGATATCCGCGGCGGCATGAGTGTCGCCGTGCCGATGCAGCCCTATCTGGATGCCGCCGGATCGGCCAAAAAAATTATCGTCATGACCCATCTGTTTTTGTGGTTGCTGGGCACCCTGGCCATTACCCTCTTTTTTGCCAATTTCAGGAAATACAAAATCACCATCAGGCAAAACGAGGAAAAATTCCGTATCGTTTCCGAATTTGCCTATAATTTTGAATACTGGATCAGCGAAACAAAGGAAATCCGTTTTATCTCCCCTTCCTGTGAACGCATTACCAGTTATTCACGGGAGGATTTCCTCAACAGCTCCCAACTGATGTACGACATGGTACATCCGGACGACAGGGTGTTCCTGAAAAATCATCTTGTCGATTTCAAGGACCCCGCTCACGAAGATATCGAATTCCGCATTCTCACCAAGGACGGCGATGTCCGCTGGCTGGCCCACACGTGCATGCCCATCCATGTGGACGGCAAGTTTCTGGGACGCAGGGGGTGCAACCGGGATATCACGGCGGACAAAAAACTCAAGGAAGAATTACAGCAGGCAAAAAAAGTTGAGGAAATCGGCCGTTTCGCCGGTGGTATCGCGCATGATTTCAATAACGTGCTCACCTCGGTTTTGAGCCTGACTTCTCTTTTAAAAAGCCAGATTGATCCGGACAAGCCCCAACTGCAGAAAATTGTCAACTACATACTGATCGCCACCAAACTGGGCCAGAACCTTACATCCAATCTGCTCATGTTCGGCCGAAAACGCACCAGCAATTTGACCAAACTCAAGCTCAATGAGATCGTCACCAACCTGGAAAGCGTCATCGGTTCCCTTTTGTCCGACACCATCACCTGTTCCATCACCCTGGACGACAACGAGCGTTTTGTCATGATCGACCAGCATCAGATTGAACAGATACTCATCAACCTTTCCATCAATGCCCGCGACGCCATGCCCGCGGGGGGAACTTTGAGAATTTCCACCCGCCGGGAGACGATTGAGAAGGCATATTCATGCCGCCATGGCGACATTCCTCGGGGCGACTACATGGTTCTTTCGGTCACTGATACGGGGCACGGAATTGCCGAGGAAATTCTTGCCAAGATTTTTCAGCCGTTTTTTTCGACAAAGCCGGACAACAAGGGGACAGGCCTCGGCCTGTCGATCATTCATGATATCGTCCAGCAGCACAAGGGCTTTATCGATGTCCAAAGCGTCCTCAAGCAAGGGACGGTTTTCCGTGTTTATTTCCCTGCCCTCAGCGACTGATTTCCTTTTCTCCGGCACTGTCCGGCAAAAAAAAACGTCTCGCCCGCTTGCTTGAAGGTGAGGCGATTTTCATTTGCCGGAATGGGTCATTTTGGCATGTCCGCCGGGATGTTGCAGGAAGATAAGGTTGCTGGCAGCCTTTTGTATAGCCGCCACCGCGGGATGCTTGATGATTCTTTCCACGGAGATTGCATAAAATTGCTCTCTTATGGCCTCGGACCGGCCGATGAGCTTCACGTTATGTTGCTGTCGCACCTCCTCTTCAATGACGGACGGCGCCGCAAAAACACCGTCGCCCGCCTGACCGAACACCTTGAGCAAAGCCTGGTCGTCAAATTCTCCCGCAATCACTGGCCTGATATTCAGCGAATCAAACCATTTGTCCAATGAGCCCCGCAAGGCTGACATGGGAGTGGGCAACAGCATCGGCGCCCCATCCAGCGACCGGGGAAAATCACCTGTCAGTTTTGCCGCAAGTTGCTCTGTTGCAAAAAAGCTTACTGAGCATTCCCCCAGCAGATGACTGTAAGCCTTGACGCTCAACCCCGTTTTAACCGGCATATCGGTCAAAACGATGTCAAGACCGTGAACGGATAACTCGGCAAGGAGCTGCTCTTCCTTGCCTTCATGGCATATTAAGTGAATATGCTCGGCAAGCCTGAGAGCCGGTTCCAACAGCTTTCGGGCAACCAGCTTCGGTACCGCATCAACTATCCCGACGACCAATCGTATGGGTCCCGACACGGGCCTTCCCCGCACAGTATCAACCATTTCCCGGCCAAGAGAAAAAATTTCGTCTGCATAGCGGTAAACAATGCGGCCCATTTCCGTCAGCTCAAGGTTCCGGCCAACCCGGCGAAAAAGTTTGCCGCCCAGCATCTCTTCGAGTTTGCTCAATTGGGCGCTGACGGTGGACGGAGCAAGACTGAGCCGTTCACCGGCCCGGCTGATGCTTTCCTCCCTTGCCACTGCCCAGAAATAGTATAAATGGTGATAGTTAAGCCATTCCATGGTTTCGTTTCGTTTTTTTCGAAAAGAAATAGCAACATTTTCTATTTGTTGCAAGTTGTTTCATGTATTACCTTGTTCATAACGAACAAAAACTTACACCACGGAGCCCATGATGATACTTGAAATGAACAGCACAAAGGCAGGACTGGAGGAAGCCGTCAAACACAAGGCAAATCAATTGCTGCGATTTTCCTTGTCACGTTTTGAAGGAGTCATTACCCGGGTGAAAGTTCATTTTTCCGATACAAATGGTCCCAAAGGCGGCGTGGACAAACGATGCAGAATTTCGGCAAAACTCAGAACGGACGGGCAACTTGTCGCTTCAGGGGAAGGTTGCGACCACATCGAGGCACTCAGCTACTGCGTGGACAAACTCAGCCGTTCAGTCAGGCGAGAAATCGAAAAACGCCGAGGGTTTCCTTTTTACAATAAACGAAACATCCTTGATGCCGTAACAGATAAAAACGAATCAACCATGGTGAAAAGATAAATTCTTTCGCACCCAGGTCATACCTGCCCGCGGCCCACCTCTTTCGGCAGGAGGCGACCTGTCCCCGGTTAACGGAAATAAAACGGTGACATCATGAACAGTTCACTTCTTTTGGGTATTACGACTTTTGCCTACCTGTTGTCGGCGATCATGTATATCGGCTTGCTGATTTTTCGGGCCGGTCGTCTCGGCCCGGCAGCAACCGCCGTTACAGTTGTTTCCTTGCTGCTCAACACGGCCGGCATTGGATACAGGTGGATGGAATCCCACCAGATGGGCATAGGATATGCTCCATTGTCAAACATGTATGAATCGCTGGTTTTTTTCGCCTGGTCAATCGCCCTGTGCTATCTGTGGGTGGAATACAGATACAAAAATCGTTTTCTGGGCGCTTTTGCCATGCCTTTTGCCGCCATTGCAATGGCACTTGCCGAAATGAAAAATTCTCAGATTTCGCCACTTGTCCCGGCCTTGCAAAGCAACTGGCTCATCGCCCATGTCGTCACCTGTTTTATCGGCTATGCGGCCTTTGCACTGGCCTGTGGACTCGGATGTCTTTATTTGTTGAAAAGCAGAAAAACCGCTCAAGCGTCGGAGGGAAGCAGGCTTGCCCAGTTGCCTTCCTTACAAGTTATTGACGATGTCATACACAAAACCTTGATTTTCGGTTTTCTGTGGTTGAGCGCGGGCATAATAACCGGCGCAGTCTGGGCCAACTCGGCCTGGGGAACCTATTGGAGCTGGGATCCAAAGGAAACCTGGTCCCTGATTACCTGGTTTATTTATGCCGCCGCCCTTCATGCCCGTTTTACCCGGGGCTGGGGAGGTACTCGTATCGCCTGGTTTTCCATCGTGGGCTTTACTTCCGTGATGTTCACCTATTACGGAGTCAATTTCCTGCTTTCCGGCCTGCACAGTTACGGATGACGGCCTCAGGGATAATCAGGCATCGTCAATCCGCTGAACCGGCAACCACGTAAAATGATAAACTTCGCGATTTCGGACTGCCAAGCATACGTCTCCTTGGGTGACCGCTCATCGCATCGTAAATGCTTTCAATCAAAATCAAATCAAAAGGAGAAAGCCGATGAAAAAACCAAGCCAATCCGCAACGAACCTCAAAGAACTTATCAATCATGCAATTTTCGATCTGGAAGTGACCCAGGCCGAATACCAGGAAATTATAAATCTGGCGCAAGATGACGGCATTATCGACAAAGAAGAGCAAGCGCTTCTTACGCAATTCCAGGAAATGCTCAGTAACGGAACTATTAAAAGAGTGCAAAGTTGAAGCAGAAAATGTTTTAATATGAAGACGTTTAAATACGGGGCCTGTTCGGTCCCGTATTTTATTGATGCAAGACAAGAAAACATCACCTGTTTTTTCTAACGGAATAAATTCATGAACTCAATAATCGACAAACAATGGCACCACCTTCCGACAAAGGAGATCCTTGATCGTCTGAGCAGCAATGCCGAAAAAGGGCTCGAACAATCCGAGGTTGAACAACTCCGGGAAAAATTCGGCCCCAATGCCTTAACCGCCAAAAAAGGGAAAGGGCCGCTCAAGCGTTTTCTGCTCCAGTTTCACCAACCGCTCATATATATCCTGATTGTCTCGGGAATTATTACAGCTCTCCTGCGGGAATGGGTGGACTCGGGCGTCATTTTCGGGGTCGTGCTGGTTAATGCGATTATCGGCTATATCCAGGAGGCAAAGGCGGTCAATGCCCTGGCCGCCTTGGCCCGGACCATGACAACCGTGGCCACGGTTGTGCGTCAGGGTGAAAAAAAACAGATTCCGGCAACGGAACTGGTGCCGGGCGATATTGTTTTGCTGGCCAGCGGCGACAAGGTTCCGGCGGATATGCGGCTTCTCTCGATTCGTGATCTGCGGATCGATGAGTCCGCCCTGACCGGCGAGTCACTGCCGGTAGAAAAAAAAGCGGGCGAGCTGAAGCATGACACGCTGCTGGCTGATCGGCTGAATATGGCCTATGCCTCCTCCCTTGTGACCTTCGGACAGGGGAAAGGGATTGTCACGGCAATCGGAAATCATACCGAGGTGGGCCGCATCTCGGAACTTATCGCCGCGGCCGACGAACTTGCAACCCCGCTCACCCGCAAGATTGCCCATTTCAGCCACATCCTGCTGTACGCCATTCTTGGCCTGGCCGGAATAACCGTTGCCGTGGGGCTCCTTCGGGGCCAGTCCCTTTTCGACATGTTCATGGCAGCGGTTGCCCTTGCGGTCGGCGCCATTCCGGAAGGTCTGCCGGCGGCGGTCACCATAACACTTGCCATCGGTGTGTCGCGCATGGCCAAACAAAAAGCCATCATCCGCAAACTGCCGGCGGTGGAAACCCTGGGCTCCACCACGGTGATCTGTTCCGACAAGACCGGAACCCTGACGGAAAACCAAATGACCGTCCAGAAAATAATTGCGGGCGGGGTGGAATACGAGGTGAGCGGAGCCGGTTATAATCCTTTTAACGGCGAGATTCTTCAAAACGGCAACAATTTTGATCCCGGCAACGCTCCCGTCCTTGTCGAATGCCTGCGTGCCGGAATCCTTTGCAACGACAGTCTGCTTTTGCAGAAGGACAAGGAATGGCTGGTGCAGGGCGACCCCACAGAAGGAGCGCTGTTTGTTCCCGCCATCAAGGGCGGCATGAACCTTGACGAAGAAAAAAAACGTTTTCCCCGTCTCGATGTCTTGCCCTTTGAATCGGAACATCAATACATGGCGACGCTGCATGAAAGCAAAGACGACGACAAACAACTGATCTTTATCAAAGGCGCGGTGGAGGCCGTTCTGGGTCGATGCGGCTCCCAGCTTGACGCCGGCGGTTCAGTCTCTGATCTGGATGCGGAGAAAATCATTCAGCAGGTTGAACGCATGGCGAAAATGGGCCTCAGGGTGCTTGCCTTTGCAGAAAAAAAACGACCTGTCGCAGCCGACGGCATCACCCATGACGATATTCGATCCGACCTGGTTTTCATCGGACTCGCGGCCATGATCGATCCGCCGCGGGCCGAGGCCATACGAGCGGTTAAAGTCTGCCAGAATGCCGGTATCAGCGTGAAGATGATCACCGGTGATCATGCCGTCACCGCCGGCGCCATTGCCATGCAGATCGGTTTAAACGGCACGACCACGGAAAAAGGCGACGGCCCGCTGGTTCTTACCGGCAGCGATCTGGCCGCTCTTTCCGATCGACAGCTGATTGAGCAGGTGGAAAAAACGTCGGTGTTTGCCCGGGTGGCGCCGGAGCAGAAACTGCGTCTGGTAAAGGCGTTGCAGTCCCGGGGCCACGTGGTGGCCATGACCGGCGACGGCGTTAATGATGCTCCGGCCTTGAAACAGGCGGACATAGGCGTGGCCATGGGGATAACCGGCACCGAGGTGTCGAAGGAGGCCGCCGACATGGTGCTGACCGACGACAATTTCAGTTCCATTGAGGCCGCGGTTGAAGAAGGACGCGGCGTCTTCGACAACCTGACCAAATTCATCGTCTGGACCCTGCCCACCAATCTCGGCGAAGGACTGGTTATCATGGCCGCTATTTTTCTTGGCGTTACCCTGCCGATTCTGCCTGTGCAGATTCTCTGGATCAACATGACCACTGCCGGGTTCCTCGGTCTGATGCTGGCCTTTGAACCCAAGGAGCCGGGCATCATGACCCGGATGCCCCGCAACCCGAAGACCCCGATCCTGACGGGAAATCTCATCGGCCGTATTCTTTTGGTCGGCGGTCTGCTGCTGGTTTTCTCTTTTGCCCTTTTTCAATGGGAGCTGGCGGACGGAGCGGATATTGCCCAGGCGCGCACGGTGGCGGTGAATGCCTTTGTGGTTATGGAACTTTTTTATCTGTTCAACTGCCGTTCCCTGACCAAGTCAATTTTCCAGCTTGGCTTTTTTTCCAACATGTGGGTATTCGTCGGCGTTGCGACCATGCTGCTGGTGCAGATTATTTACACCTATTTGCCGGTGATGAACAGATTGTTCCAGGGTGCTCCCATTTCGCTTGAATCCTGGGGAAGAATCGTTGCGGCAGGCATCATCACCTACCTCATAATAGAAGCGGAAAAATGGTTATGGAGCAGAAAAGGAGACCAATAGAAGCTTCTAACTGTCGACGTAGAGGGGCTGGATGACCTCGCGCAGTTTGCTCAGGGTGAAGGGTTTCTGGATATACCCGGACAGGGACCGCCCGGCGAAGCGACCGATGATCTCGCGCTCACTGTAACCGCTGGTAATGATGACCCGCACCGAAGGATCGAGCCGGCGCAACTCGCGGAAGCACTGCTCACCGTTCATGCGCGGCATGGACAGATCGAGCAGGACAAAGGCCGGGTCGGGATTTTCCTTAAATACCGACAGCGCCTCCTCCCCGTCGTTTGCCGTGATGACCGTGAAGCCCATGCGTTCGAGCATCCAACTCGCGATATCCCTGACATCCTTTTCGTCGTCCACCAGCAGGACGGTTTTATTCCCCGGAAAATCCAGCTCCTGGGCTCCGGGCTCGCTTTCCAACATTTTCGGCTCCTCGTCGACCGGCAAAAGAATCCTGAAAACACTCCCCTTGCCGGGTTCACTGTGAACCTCGATGAGCCCTTGGTGGCCGCGAACTATCCCTTGCACCTCGGAAAGCCCCAGCCCTCTTCCGATGAACTTGGTGGTAAAGAATGGATCGAAGATCTTTGTTTCCATCTCGCGGTCCATGCCGCAACCGCTATCAGCCACCTCGATGAAGGAGTACCCGGCCTCGTCAATGGCGTCGTTCAGCGGGACATCCGTGCGAGAATTCCGGCCAAGGGTTTTCCAGCCGGTGCCGACGGTGATGGTGCCGTCATCGCCGCTGGCTTCCGAGGCATTCATGACGAGGTTCATCAAAGCCTGACGAATCTGCACCTTGTCAGCCTTGACCGGAGGCAACTGGGGAGCGAGACGGAACACCAGATTGACATTCTTGGCGACGGCGGCTCGCATGAGCTGTTCCGATTCAACAATGAGTTTGTTGCAATCGACTGATTCGGCAAGGAAGCAATCCTTGCCGGTGTAGGTCAGCATCTGCTGGGAGATCTCCGCAGCGCGGCGCGAAGACTCCCCGATATGTCGGAGGTGAGCCTGTACCGGCGATTCAGGAGGAAGCTCATACCGGGCCAATTCGGCATTGCCCATGATCACCATGAGCAGGTTGTTGAAATCGTGGGCGATGCCGCCGGCCATAACCCCCAGGCTTTCGAGTTTTTGGCTGAGCATCATCTTCCGTTCAAACTCCAGGCGCTCCGCCTCTGCCTGTTTGCGGCCGGTCAGGTCCGTGAACATGGCAAAGGATCCCTGAAAAACGCCCTCACCGTCAAAAATAGGCGTTGCCGAGGTGAGCAGCCAGATAAACGAGCCATCCTTACGCCGATAGCGGTACTCATACTGATCGCCCTCGCCCCTGCGACGGTCGGCCATTTTTGCGGAAAAGTCCTGACGGTCGTCATCGTGCAGCAAGCGCGGGACCGGCATGCCGATAAGCTCATCCGCTTCGTAACCCATCAGTTTATTAATGCGCTGATTCACATAACTGATGCAATAGTTTCGATCCGTGATAACGATTCCCTCAAGTGCGGTGGCCAGTATCCGCCGGTACCTCTCCTCGCTTTCCTGGATGGCCAGTTCCGCCAGTTTATACTTGGTGGTTTCACGCAGGGAGAAGACAAGCCCCTGAACGACGCCGGCCGCGTCCTTGATCGGAGAAAGGCTCCAATCCCAGTAAGTGACGCCGCGCTCCGGCTTATCGGGGAACTCAAAGGGTTTGTCCTTGAAGAAGACCGGGAATCCGGTGTCACGCACCTGGCGGAAGATGGCCTCGGTTTCTTCATTTGGGTAGCAGGAGAAGTGGTTCTTGCCGATCATCTCCGCCGGCGTCATCCGGCAGGTGTCGGCATAGGCCTTGTTGACCGCCACGAAGTTGAACCGCGGGTCCAGATAGACGAGCATCACATCCGTCGCGTCCAAGATGTCCGCCATCAATCGGCGCTCGTCCTCCACGGCCTGCTGCGCCTTCTTGAGTTCGGTGATGTCGAAACCCAGGCCGCCCACGCACCTTTTTCCCGATGCATCCAGAAAAGGGAATTTGCTGTTTTTCCACCAGGAAACGCGGCCGTCCGGTTCGAATGCCGTCTCGATGACTTCAAGCCGTTGCCCGCTTTCAAGCACGAGGAGGTCATTGCGACGGAACTCCTCGGCCACCGCCGGCGGCCAGAGTTCAGAATCGGTTTTCCCCTTCCAGTCCTCGAATCGGACCTGGAAACGCTGCTTCAATGGGTCGCTTATAAACAAATATCTGCCATCCACATCCTTCAGCCAGGAGATGATGCCGCTGCTTGCCAGGTAGGAATGAAGAAGTTCGTCGGTCTCCCGTCGGGCGGCCTCGGCCCGTTTGGTTCGTTGTCGGCACCAGATGAGAACGGCAATAAGCACGGTCTGGCCAACCAGAAAAAAAGCCGCAACCAGGAAATATACCCAATACTGATCCAGGTAAATCTGCTGCGGATCGGCATCGGCGGCCGCCATCACGGCGGGATGCAGGAGAAAAAAGAAGACAAAGAGGGGAAGGGCCGACAGAAATCTCCGCATCCGGAAAAGGAAGGAAAATGCGGAATGGGGAATCATTTGCATGAGGGATAGCATCGCGGCACCTTCCTCCTGTTACCCTTCACTTCCGGATCAGACCCTACGACGAAGGAGGAATGCGGATTTGATCGGTATCGACGCCGGTCGGGGATGCGCACCCTCCTTTAATCAGATTAGCACAAGAAGCATTTTCCCCAAAAGAAATAATGGCAATGATTCAAATGTTTGCGGCAAGAGGCGCACAGATAGCCGCCACCGTGTCCCGCTGAACAGCCTTGCACTTTACGGCCTCGAAGATTGCTTTTTTACCCATGCCACATACTGATTCATCCACTTCTGGAAAAATGGTTTACTGTCTTCACCGATGTTCCCCTGCTCGTCGAACAGACCGTCTTTCACTTGGCAAAACGCTTCGGGCTGCCCAAGAGTCGGCACATCAAGATACGAGAGAATGTTGCGCAAATGTTGTTGTGCCAGGGCTGTTCCAAGGGCACCGATCGACACCCCCAAAATTCCGGCAGGCTTCCCGGCCCAGGCATTTTGTCCATAGGGACGCGATGCATGGTCCAGGGCATTCTTCAACACCCCAGGTATCGAGCGGTTGTATTCAGGGGTAACGAACAAAAGACCTTGCGCCGTCATGATTTCATCCTTCAACCGCTTCACGGGCTCCCCCGGATTCGCGTCGTCATCCTGGTTGTAAAGCGGCAAGTCATCGATCCGTACCTGTTGAAACATGAATTCCGACGGTGCCAGTTTAACAACGGCATCTGCCATTTGACGATTGAATGAATCCTTACGCAGACTCCCGACAATAACGGCAATTTTATAATGGCCCATGATTATCTCCTTGAGTTAAATTTGGTTTTCACTTGGGTCGCTTGTCAATAATGGACACTAAACCTTCCAGGTTGCAGCGGGAGCTGATGCAACTCCCGGGAGGTGACTTTGAGATGATTATCAAATCTGCCTTTGGGGAAAAAGACGCATTTCCTCCTCGGTGGCCGATGCGCGGACAATGCCGGCCATAATATCTGGGCTGATATCGACGCCCCGCCACTGTACAAAAAGTTGCAGGGATTTTTCGGTCCATTCTGCATGGTTGGTCTTCTCCATGCTTCTCTCCCTCATTTTATTGTTAATATGCAGAAATAAACAGATTTTTTTTCTCCTGCGAAAATGCTTTTCTCATTACTTTCCATCAAGGCTCAACAGAAAACGCCATGCAGGGACACCATTGATTTTCCCGGCACCAACCTGGATCTGCTCCTCCTCTGAGCGGGTAACGATTGTCCCGGTTGCAAGCTTCAGTTCGGCCATGGCATCACTCAACCCTGTAATCTCCCGTTTGCTGGTTTGTGGGTCGGCCATTGATCCCGCCTGGCTGGCCCGTGGGCTGCAAGAAGGAGAAGTGAGCGAACCACGACGCGGCAAACGGGTTGCCGTATTCAGTTTCAACCAGCTTCAGGAGCACGAGGGCAAGGAGTTCAGTACCCGCCTGATCGTCCGCGTGATTGAACGTACCATTGACAAACGCGGCCAGTTGCTGCTGGTGCCGGATATAGAACTTGAGGGCTGGTGGACATCCCTTTACCTGCCGGAAAAAGAGATCATCAAGCTCTACCGGGACCACGGCACAAGCGAGCAGTTTCACAGCGAATTTAAAACCGACATGGATCTTGAGCGGTTGCCTTCGGGAAAATTTGCGACCAATTCCTTGATCATGTCCTTGGCCGGCTTGGCTTATAACATCTTGCGGTTTATCGGCCAGCTTGGCCTTCTCGGTGATCGCTCACCAGTGCGCCACTCGGCAAAGCGCAGGAGAATTCGTACCGTTATTCAGGAACTCATGTACCGTGCAGCCAGACTGATTGAGACCGGCAGGAAACTGAAGCTGCGGTTCAGCCGCCACTGTTGCGCATTTGACTCGTTTCAGGCCGTTTATAACCGGCTTGCCTTTGGCTAATGCAAGAACAGAAGAGAAATTTGCCGGAAAGTGGCTGAACAGCAGGCCCTGCCGGGAAAATACGCCTAAAAACAGGCAAATATAGCAATTTTTCAAAGAACAACGGGGACGATGTCCCAATTTACCAGCAATATGCTGGCAATATATAAATTTCTGGCGGTCGCGGTGTTGAAATTTTTTCGCGCCCCACAATTTTTAGGGAGAATCCGGGATACCTCACGGATTCAGGT
>MQUF01000019.1 GCA_001914235.1 Desulfobulbaceae bacterium DB1 | reverse complement strand
TTTCAAATAACATGTTGAAATTTAACAAAAAATATTGCAATATTCGCCTGTCTAAAAACATCACTCTGCAGGTGAAAAAATGAAACGATTTATTCTTGAACGCTCATCGGACGAATTTTATACCTCTCATTCCGGCCTGGCCCTGATCGGGCTCGGTATCAATCGCTTTACCAGCTTGAACGCCAAGCTGAAAAAGGCGATACCCGACACCAAGGACATTGCCAATACAGATGTCATTCGCAGTTATCTCGGGCTCCTCTCGCTTGGCAAAAGCGATTTCGAAGCCATTGCCGACATGAAAGACGACAGGTATTTCCAGCAATCACTTGGCATCAAAGCGGTTCCTTCGCCCGAAACCTTGCGCCAGCGCCTTGACGAAACCGCAACAGTTTTTCAGCCAATTGCTTCCTCCACCTACACGGAGTTCATCCGCAATGCCAAAGGAAAAGTAACCCCCTTGGCCATGGGTCATGTCGCCGTCGATATGGACGTCTTTTGCATGGACAACTCCGGCACCAAAAAAGAAGGTTCCAAGCATACCTATCACGGTTATGACGGCTATGCGCCAATAGCCGCCTACATGGGAGAGGAAGGCTGGTGTATTAATCTTGAGTTCCGGGAGGGCAGCCAGCACAGCCAAAACAATTTTATTCCTTTTCTGCAGGAAACCATCTCCCGTGCCAAGTCTTTAACCAAAAAGTCACTGTTATTCAGGCTTGACTCCGGACACGATGCTGTCGAGACCCGAGCAACGCTTTATGGCCACAAAAAGGTCGATTACATCCTGAAATGGAATCCCCGCAAGCAGGACCTTCCCGCCTGGCTGGCCCGTGGGCTGCAAGAAGGAGAAGTGAGCGAACCACGACGCGGCAAACGGGTTGCCGTATTCAGTTTCAACCAGCTTCAGGAGCACGAGGGCAAGGAGTTCAGTACCCGCCTGATCGTCCGCGTGATTGAACGTACCATTGACAAACGCGGCCAGTTGCTGCTGGTGCCGGATATAGAACTTGAGGGCTGGTGGACATCCCTTTACCTGCCGGAAAAAGAGATCATCAAGCTCTACCGGGACCACGGCACAAGCGAGCAGTTTCACAGCGAATTTAAAACCGACATGGATCTTGAGCGGTTGCCTTCGGGAAAATTTGCGACCAATTCCTTGATCATGTCCTTGGCCGGCTTGGCTTATAACATCTTGCGGTTTATCGGCCAGCTTGGCCTTCTCGGTGATCGCTCACCAGTGCGCCACTCGGCAAAGCGCAGGAGAATTCGTACCGTTATTCAGGAACTCATGTACCGTGCAGCCAGACTGATTGAGACCGGCAGGAAACTGAAGCTGCGGTTCAGCCGCCACTGTTGCGCATTTGACTCGTTTCAGGCCGTTTATAACCGGCTTGCCTTTGGCTAATGCAAGAACAGAAGAGAAATTTGCCGGAAAGTGGCTGAACAGCAGGCCCTGCCGGGAAAATACGCCTAAAAACAGGCAAATATAGCAATTTTTCAAAGAACAACGGGGACGATGTCCCAATTTACCAGCAATATGCTGGCAATATATAAATTTCTGGCGGTCGCGGTGTTGAAATTTTTTCGCGCCCCACAATTTTTAGGGAGAATCCGGGATACCTCACGGATTCAGGTTTTAATCTTGCCCTCATCCAGATCTTCAATACCCAAACCACTTACTTGGTTGTCCCAGCGCAGTGCGTCACGGTTTCTGGCAAGAATCAGGTTTTCCAGTTCCTTAGAACTCAGTTGCCGGTCTTCATCAGCCACTCGCATGTAGGCGCGGCCATAGGCGAGAAATAGGGGCCATCCTTGCCGTTGAATGCAACCTTGATGCAGGTTGCCTTATTAATAGTTTCGAAACTCACATGAGGAAAAATTCTGGGTTCGATGCGGGCAGCTATTGACTGGGAGAGGTCCCGCAGGGTTTTTTCGTTCGCCTCCAGCCCCACGGCCTTGCCGTCATTGCTCATACCGAACCACAGTTCACCGGCGCCATGTTTATTCAGAATGGCAGCGATTGAAACAAGGCCGGCCTTGAGCTGAGAAAGGCTTTTCTTAAATTCAACTGTTTCATTTTCTTGCATGTGTTATACCCAGTTACCAGGAGCCTTCATCGCTATTATTGGTTATTCCTGTTGATAGGGCCAGTGGTTCCTTTTTGAGTTTATTATCCTATGTACAGAATAAGGCACTCTGATTGCCATAGAAAATACGAATGGTTCTGTCAATCTGTTTATGTTTCTTATCTGGCTGAAAACATGACCTGTTTCTTCGTTTCTTCCAACACGCCGTTTCTTCTTTCTTCCGGTCGCTGACCGGGTTTCTTGGTTTATTCGTTCCTTCCAATTTGCGGACAAGGATTTTTCAATTGCTACAGTCCCTTATGTTTTCGGACATTGACCGCCTTCCACTCGAGAAGTGGTTGTTTCTGAATACGCTGTTGCAGGGTGGTGTCACTGGTCAGAATTGTCGAATCAATTTCTCCATGATCAAGCAGCAGATCAAGAAATTCATTTTCATTTGGTTCCAGGGGAAGAACGACTGAAAGGGCTTTCTTGCACTCTCCGACTAAATTATTTGCCCAGATCTCTCTGCCCTGCCCGCCAACAGCGTTTTCCCTGAGAACCGGGAGCAGGCTGTTTTCAAGTTCCTGTACACTGAAATTGACATCACCAATTGATACATTCCGCCAGTCTTTTCTATTCATGGCGCCATAAAGAACAAAGGCTAAGCGGAGCATAGCAGAGTCCAGCTTTTGCTGAGTCAGGAGCAGGTGGACATCAAAAAGATCCCGGCTTGCCTGCCTGGCAAGGAGCGCTGCTATTTTACCGGCTGCTATCTCATGGATATCCAGAATCGGTACCGCGGAAGCCTGATATGACCCGATGGGATGAGAATCCATCAAGCCTATCGGCCACAGAGGCACACGAAACATGAAGTTCAGGTCAACTTCCAGGTTCCCGGACTGGGTGAGGCTGCTTTCATAGCTCATTCGCCATTTTCCTCCGGCATGATCCGTGGGTAGACGGCGAAGGGTGAACCCTTCTCTTGCACAAACGGCGGCAACAGCCTCTTCGAGCTTTGGCCGCTCTTCGAGCATCGTTTCCCTGTCTGGTGCTCCGACATAATTGAGATCTATATCAACTGATAGCCTCGGCACATCAAAATAGAAAAGATTGAGAGCAGTCCCGCCCTTGAGGGCTAAACGACCCTCAATAAAAGGGTGGCCCTGGAATGCTTCAAGAAGGTTGAGAAGATGAATCACCTTCTCCAGAATCTCTGGCCGAAACCCAGTTGCCTGCGCTTCGCGATGCAGTTTTTCCCTTGAAACTTTCACATAACCTCCTGCCAGGAACGATCCAGGATTGATTCCGGAACCATAAGATTCCATGATTTAACCAGGCGCCCGGATTTGCCGCGTTCAAAATACTGCGGTCTTTTGGGTTTGTGCCTGCGAAGCTGTTCAAGATGTTGATCCCTCACCATAAGCGTATCCTGGTGCTGTTCAAGAAAGAAGCCCACCCGGGATATGGTTGTGGCATTATGGAGCTGCAGGGCATATTCAATCACCATTTTTAAATCAAAGAATTCCACTCCTTCCAGAGATCTCCAGATTTCTTCCCAGCTCCCCCCCAGGCGTGGCCGATCCAGAAGGTCGACCAGAGTCCTTTCCAGACTTGTGACTTTTATGTCCAGCCCATTATGGTCCACGGTTTTGACACCAGGCTGCAGAGGATTTTTTAATTTCCCAGGAGGGCGAATGCCGGAAAAGGTATACGATCTGAAGGTGGTGTGACGTCCTCCTTGGCAGGTCAGATATTGATACTGCGTAAACACGGAATAGGCCTTGCCGTGAAATTCTAAAGCTGTGTGATAGGCCAGTACTGCATCATCGGTCATTTTTGCCGCTATGAGGTATGGATCGGCCGGGCATGTTTCGGGTTTCATGCCAAGCGGAACCGTCATATAGAGTCCTCTCCGGATGCGTAACAGGTTGCCCTGCTTGACATGGTATTTCAGAAGAGACTCTTTTGTTTTTACATTGCTGCTCCCTCCGGCTTCCAGAAACCTTGTGAATTCGGCGTGGGTGAATACCGGATGGGTGGCAAAGAATTCTTTGGTGCGCATCGAATCACCATGTTTAATATTTTTTCAGAAACAGGTAATATTATTACTGGTGCATAAATAATATGTCAAAGGATATCTTGGTTTTTCCGTGGATTAATTTGCAGAAATGACACGATACACGTAAAAAAATACCTTGTATTGATATGTTCTGGAAGATTGGAAATAAGTGTCACGCTTTAGTGCTGCGCGTCAATATAAAAATGTACCATTTGAGGATAATACAAGTAACCCGTAATTTTTTTAGGGTTACTTGTACAATTTTCAAGCTGCACCTGCATCCATCTCCGGATTTCATCCCCGGCCGGTCATCCTGGCGATTTCCTTTTCGATCTCCGGGGTAATCTTTTCGATGATGAAGGAGGTCATGTTGTAGGGGGTGTAATTGGTGATGTGTTTGAGCTTCAGGTACAGTGGCTCCGGCATCTTGAGAAGAACCTGTTTCATGACATCCTCGCGCACATATGGTTCCTCCCAGGGGTAGACCGTTTGGATCGGAGCGGGCGGGGCGATAGTCGGCTGCACGGCGCCGGCGGCAAAGGCGTCCAGGGCCGCGTCCTTGTCTTTTGCTGCCGGCACGCCGCGCAGGGGGCTGCTTTTCTTTTTAGTCACCATAGATCTCCTCGTACAATTGGTTCATTTCGTTAACCGCCTTGCGGTCCTGGCCGTACTCGACCACGGCCAGGCCGTCTCTGGCCGCCTTGCGGAAGGCGATGCGGTCCCGGATCATGGATTGGGCCAGGGTCAGATGCTGAAAATTTTCCCGGGTGATGAATTCCCGGGTCTCCCGGTCCTCCCGGATGGCCGGATTGGTGGCGACCCGGTTGATGACGATGAAGGCGGCAAGTTCTTCGTTCAACCCCTTTGCCATCTCCACCAGGGTATCCATCTGGCGGATAGTCCAGATGTCAAACTGGAAGGGCTGCACCGGTATGTAGGCCCGGTCGGCCACGCCGAGGGCGTAGCGCAGCTCCATGGAATCGCGGCCGCCGGCATCGATGATGATCTCGTCGTATCGTTCAGCCAGATCACGGACCTGGGCCGGCAGGCCCTTGCCGAATTTCTGCACACAGGCCACCCGGGGCTCGATGTTTTCCTCATCCCGGACCGTGGCCCAGAAGGAGGCTGTCCCTTGCCGGTCGGTGTCCAGCAGTAGTACGTCCTTTCCCTTCATGGCCAGCATGGCCGCGATGTTGACCGCCAGAGTCGTCTTGCCGGTGCCGCCTTTTTCTCCGCCGAAAACTGTGATGCTCATAGCATAACCCCATCAAAGTATATACGATATATATAGTCTATATTATTTAGCCGATACAGAATGTACAGGCAATAAAAAAACGGCTGCCCAACCACAAAGGTTGGAAACAGCCGTTTTGCGTTACATGGTTTCGTTCATGCCGCTTCGGGAAGATTCTCTTCTTCCCCCGCAGCCAGGCCGGCCTTGTCCAGGACAAAGTCGGCGGCGTTCTGCGCCTTGGCTGCGGCGGTGAAGATCGCCCGGTTGTCGCCTTTGAGGATCTGCAGCCAGGAATTGATGTATTCCGGGTAACGCATCTCCTCGAAAGGGATAGCGGTTGCGGTGCCCAGGAAGGCGGCGCCGATCTCGGCCACCAGTTCCTCGAAGGCATAGTCATTGTCGCCGAAGCGTTTGCCGAAGGTCCGGGCCAGCCGGGCCGGATGTCCGGTCCAGTGGATGATTTCGTGATAGGCGGTGGAGTAATAGAAATCGAGATTCTCGAAGGCGGTGCGCGGCGGCAGGTTGATCCTGTCGGCGGACGGCACATAACAGGCCCGGCCACCTCCATGTTTCAGCACGGGCAGGGTCAGGATCCTTTCCGCCATTTCATTGTCTTCCTGACCAACGACCGCGCCGGGTGCAAGGGCGGGAAGATCGAGCCCTTCGCACTGCTCCACGTTGAAGACCGTGTAAGCCCTGGCAAAGGGGATAACCTTCTGTTGCCTGTTTTCATCCGGCTCCGGGTCAAAATCGGGTGGATCGCTCTCTGCCCGCAGGGGCAGGAATTTCCAGAAGATGACATGCACGCCTTTCTCACCCTTCCTGATGCTGAGAGTGGCGAATTAGCCTTTCCTGGACATGGAAAGATGGCTCTCTCCCCGGACCAGAAAAAAATACGAGAACTTGAGAAAAGTTACTGGTGCCCGGAGCGAGAATCGAACTCGCACAGCAACGAGTGCCGAGGGATTTTAAGTCCCTTGCGTCTACCTGTTCCGCCATCCGGGCTGGTTATTTTGGTATGGATTATTAGCACATTGCCGTCATGTTGGCAAGATGCAAATAACCGGAATCAATTGTCAAAATTTTCCCAATGCCGACCAGAGCACTCCGGCGGCAATGGCCGAGCCGATCACGCCCGCCACATTGGGGGCCATGGCGTGCATGAGGAGGAAATTGCCGGGGTCTTCCTTCTGACCGATCGCCTGCACCACCCTGGCTGAATCCGGCACCGCCGAAACACCGGCCGCGCCGAGCAGCGGGTTGATTTTTTCCTTGAGAAAAAGGTTCATGAATTTGGCAAAAAGAACACCGCCCATGGTGGCGACAACAAATGACAAGGCACCCAGAACAAAGATGAGAATCGATTGCGGGGTGAGGAAGGTCTGGGCCTGGGTTGAGGCGCCGACGGTCAGCCCCAGCAGGATGGTGACGATGTCGATCAGCGCGTTGCGGGCGGAATTGGCCAGTCTGTCGGTCACCGTGCTTTCCTTCAGGAGATTGCCGAAAAAGAGCATGCCGAGCAGGGTGATGGCGCCGGGCGCGATCAGGGTGCAGATCAGAAAGGCGACAATGGGAAAGATGATCCGTTCCCTGCGGCTCACCTTGCGCGGAGGTTTCATGCGGATCTTCCTTTCCGCCCTGGTGGTGCAGAGATACATGACCGGCGGCTGAATGACCGGCACCAGGGCCATGTAGGAGTAGGCGGCAATGGCGATGGGCCCGAGCAGTTCCGGGGCGATCATTGACGACAGAAAGATCGCGGTCGGGCCGTCGGCGCCGCCGATAATGCCGATGGCTCCCGCCTGTTGCGGTGAAAAACCGAGATACAGAGCGCCGAGAAAGGTCAGGAAAACGCCGATCTGGGCCGCGGCCCCGAGCAGGATGAGTTTCGGATTCGACAGCATGGTGGAAAAATCGGTCATGGCGCCGATGCCGAGAAAAATAAGGGGCGGATAAATACCCTTCATGACGCCGTAGTAAAGATAGTTGAGCACGCTCCCTTCTTCATAAATGCCCAGCGGCATGCCGGTGATCGGCGGAATGTTCCCGACGATGATGCCGAAACCGATGGGCACCAGCAGCAGCGGTTCATAATCCTTGACCACCGCCAGGTAAATGAAAATGACTCCCACCAGGATCATCACCAGATTGCCCCACTCAAGATTGGCAAATCCGGAATTATGATAAAAGGTAGCGAAATCCATGGGGGAAATCCTCAGGCAATAAGAATGAGTTTCTGGTCATGATTGACGGTATCGCCCTCGGCAACAAGAATCTTTTTGACCACGCCTCCCCATTCGGCGGTGATGATGTTCTCAAGTTTCATGGCCTCAAGCACCAGAAGCTTCTGCCCGACCAGCACCTTGTCTCCCACCTCCACGGCAATCTCCAGAATATGGCCGGGCAACGGCGAACAGACACACCCCTCGCTCTGCTCCGTGCCGGCAAATGAAACAGGAGTCGTTTTTTCCGCAAAAACGGTTGGCGTTGAAAGAGGCTGGATTGGTTCTTGAACGGCTTTGGCGGCGGCAAGATTGACGATTTTGTTGATCGCCACGATATGTTCAACACCGTTTACCTCGGCCCTGATGGTTTCCTCGGTGACTTCGCGGATAATCACTTCATATTCATTGCCGTTAACCGTCAGGTTATAGAGTCGCATGGCGCTGATCCGATTTTGAGATAATGATGGTTAATGGTGTGGGAAGACGCGGCGTGAAACATGGGTTCGTTGCGACATTCCCTGCACCCTGCCGGAAATCTGCCAAAGAGAATCGACATCCCCGTGACTTTTCCAGGTAATCTTTTGATTTTCCTCGGGAAAATTCTGGTCCAGATGAAAGGCCGCGGCAATGGCGAGCAGGATCTCTTTTTCCGCCGGCGACTCCTCAAGCACACCATTTCCCTTTTTCGCCTGCCCGTCTCTTTTTCTTTTGTCGATGAACTGGAGAAATCGCGGCAGAAAGGCGATATAGAGGCTTATGATCGCAAGCCCGGAAAAGACCAGCAGCATGCCGAAAAGGCTGAAGGTGACGGCATTGAAATCCCCGACAAAAAAGTTGTCTGTTCCGATATGCGGCAAGGAGAAATTCATGGCTTACAAGGGGATATTCCCATGTTTCTTCATGGGGTTGGTGTCACGTTTGTTTTTCAGCATACCCAGCGCCTTGATGATGCGGAACCGGGTACGGGCCGGTTCAATGATGTCATCGACATAACCGCGTCTTGCCGCCACATAGGGATTTGCCACCGTGTCGGCGTATTCCTTTTCCCGATCCGCCAGAAACTGCTCGGGATTGTCGGTGTCGCGCGCCTCCCGGCCATAAAGCACCTCCACCGCGCCTTTTGCCCCCATGACGGCGATTTCCGCAGTGGGCCAGGCATAATTGACATCACCCCGCAGATGCTTGGAGGACATGACGCAATAGGCTCCGCCATAGGCCTTGCGGGTAATCACCGTGACCTTGGGAACAGTGGCCTCGGCATAGGCGTAAAGGATTTTGGCGCCATTGCGGATGACGCCGTTATACTCCTGGTTGGTGCCGGGCAGAAAGCCCGGCACATCGACAAAGGTGACAATGGGAATATTAAAGCAGTCGCAGAACCGGACAAAGCGGGCCGCCTTGATCGAGGCATCGATATCGAGCACGCCGGACAGGCAGCAGGGCTGATTGGCGACAATACCGACACTGCTGCCGTTATAGCGGGCAAAGCCGGTGATGATATTTGCGGCAAAAAGCTCTTTGACCTCAAGAAACTCGCCGTCGTCAACGGTGCGCAGGATGACCTGCTTCATGTCATAGGCGGCATTGGGATTGTCCGGAATGATCTGGTTGAGCAGTTCATCCCGGCGCTCCGGCCGGTCGCTTGTCGGCTTGAACGGGGGATTTTCCACATTGTTCTGCGGCACATAGGAAAAAAGCTTTTTCACATAGGCAACGGCATCGGCGCCGCTTTCCGCCGCATAATCAGCCACGCCGCTTTTGGCGGCATGAACGGAGGCGCCGCCGAGCTGCTCGACCGTCACATCCTCGTGGGTGACCGATTTCACCACCTTGGGCCCGGTGAGAAACATATAGCTGTTGTTTTTGACCATGACGGCAAAATCGGTAAGCGCCGGCGAATAAACCGCGCCGCCCGCGCAGGGGCCGAAAATGGCGGAAATCTGCGGCACCACTCCCGAGGCCATGACATTGCGCAGAAAAATATCCGTGTAGCCGGCCAGGCTCTCGATTCCTTCCTGAATGCGCGCGCCGCCCGAGTCGTTGAGGCCGATTACCGGCGCGCCGTTTTTGATGGCCAGATCCATGATCTTGCAGATCTTTTCGGAAAAGGTTTCAGACAGCGACCCGCCAAGGACGGTGAAGTCCTGGGAAAAGACATAAACGAGACGGCCGTCAATGGTGCCGTACCCGGTCACCACCCCATCGCCGAGAAACTGCTTGTCCGCCATGCCGAAATCCTGGCAGCGGTGGGCCTTGAACATGTCAAACTCCTCAAAGGAGCCCTCATCAAGCAGCAGGGCCAGCCGTTCCCGGGCCGTCATCTTGTTCTGGGCGTGATGCTTGTCTATTTTATCCTGCCCGCCGCCGAGCCGGGCCTGGGCGCGCAGCGCCATCAGCTCATCAAGTTTTTTCTGCATGGTCATTTCTTTTTTCCTTGTGCGCAGAACTCGGTCAGGACACCGAAGGTTGATTTCGGATGGAGAAAAGCAATCTGCTTCCCCCCCGCCCCTTCCACCGGAACCTCATGCACCATGCGGCAGCCGGACTCTTTCGCCTGATCGATCTCTTTTTCAATATCGTCCGTCCGGTAGGCAATATGATGAAAGCCCTCCCCTTTTTTCTCAAGGAAAACAGCAACAGGACTTTCCGCATCCAAGGGTTCAAGCAGCTCGATGTGCACCTCGCCGAGACGGAAAAAAGCTGTTTTCACCTTCTGGCTCGGCACTGTTTCCATCTTTTCCAAGGTGAGCCCCAGGGCATCTTCGTAAAATCGGCGGGCCTGGTCGATGGATTTGACGGCAATACCGATATGATCAATTTTTTTTAGCATTCTCGTCTTAATACTGTTTGTATTCGCCGAAAACCCGGCGCAGCACGTTGCAGATTTCACCCAAGGTAGCATACTCCCTTACCGCGTCCAGGACAAAGGGAAAAAGATTGGCATCCCCCCGGGCCGCCTGCTCAAGTTTCTGCAAGGCATGGTTTACTTTGTCACTATTGCGCGATTTTTTCAATCGGCAAAGTGCGGCAACCTGCATGGACTCAACCTCGGGATCGACCTTCAGGGTGGCGGGCCTCTTTTCTTCGTCGCTTTGAAAGCCGTTCACCCCGACAATGATCCGTTCCCCGCTTTCGATTTCCCGTTGATAAACATAGGCGGCATCCTCGATCTGGCGCTGGATGAAGCCGTCCTCGATGGCGGCGACAACCCCGCCCGCCCTGTCGATGCGGGCAATGAGTTCTTCCGCCTGCTGCTCGATACGGTTGGTCAGCTCCTCGATAAAATAGGAGCCGGCCAGGGGGTCGACGGTATTGGCCACCCCCGATTCATGGGCGATGACCTGCTGGGTGCGCAGGGCGATGCGCACCGAATCCTCGGTGGGCAACGACAATGCCTCATCCCGGGAATTTGTGTGCAGGGATTGGGTGCCGCCGAGGACGGCAGCCAATGCCTGGATGGTGACCCGCACGATATTGTTATCGATCTGCTGGGCGGTCAAGGTATTTCCCGCCGTCTGGGTGTGAAAACGAAGCATCAAGCCGGCGGGATTTTTGGCCTGAAAGCGTTCCTTCATGATCCTGGCCCACAGTCGCCGGGCAGCCCGGAACTTGGCGACCTCTTCAAGCAGATCGGAGGAGGCGTTAAAAAAGAAGGCGAGACGCCGGGCAAAAACATCAAGTTCAAGGCCCGCGTCCAGGGCGGTCTGCACATAGGTAATGCCGTTGGCCAGGGTAAAGGCCACCTCCTGCACGGCAGTGGACCCCGCTTCCCGGATGTGATAGCCGGAAATGGAAATAGTGTTGAATTCCGGGGTGTGGTCGCCGCACCATTGAAAAATATTGGTGATCAGCCGCAGGCTGGGAACCGGCGGAAAGATATAGGTACCCCGGGCCACATATTCCTTGAGAATGTCATTCTGGATGGTGCCTTTCAGCTTTTCCGGCGCAACCCCCTGTTTTTCCGCGACCGCCACATACATGGCAAGCAGGACAATGGCCGGGGAATTGATGGTCATGGAGGTGCTGACGCTGTCCAGGGGAATGCGGTCAAACAGGATCTCCATGTCGGCAAGGGAATCGATGGCCACACCCACCTTGCCCACCTCGCCCAGGCTCATCGGATCGTCGGAATCATAGCCGATCTGGGTCGGCAGATCAAAGGCCACCGACAAACCGGTCGTCCCCTGCTCAAGCAGATAGCGGTAGCGCCGGTTTGATTCAGCGGCGGTGGAAAAGCCGGCATACTGGCGCATGGTCCACAGCCGGCCCCGATACATCGTCGGCTGCACCCCGCGGGTAAAGGGGTAACGGCCCGGAAACCCGATTTTTTCCGTATACTCCGCATCGATTTCGGCAGGCAACGACAGGCGCGGTATCTCATCGCCGCCGTGGTTGACGAATTTTTCCTTCCGTTCCGGGAAGCGACGCAGACTGCGGGCCAGATCATTTTCCCGCCATTCTTGCAGTTCTTTGTTTTCTTTCATTTTTTTATTCACTTTGTTTTTCCGTGAACATCTTTTCCGCCAGGATTTTCGCGGCCGCGCGCGGCTCATCCGGCAGGGAATCGGATTTGGTCAGTTCCTCCGTCAGGCGGGGTTTGATCATCTCCAGCACCCAGTCGACAATTTCCTTTCGGCGCGATGCCTCGCGCCTTTTTGCACGAATGGCGGCCTCCCGCAAATGGACGTCAAAACCGGCGATGGCCAGGGCCAGTTCGTCGATCCCCTTTTCCTCGGTGGCCACCGTGCTCACCACCCGCGAGGTCCAGGCATCATTTTGGTCACGCAGTGCGGCCTCCATGTCCATCACCAGTGTTTCCGCGCCCCGGCAGTCCGCCTTGTTGATCACCAGCAGATCGGCAACCTCCAGAATACCGGCCTTCATGGCCTGAATCGAGTCACCCATTCCAGGGGCGAGAACCATGATGGTCACATCCGCCAGCCGCACGATATCCATTTCCGACTGCCCGACACCGACCGTCTCAATAATGATGGGGGAACAGCCGGCTGCGGCCATGATGCGCACCGCGGCGCCCGCGGCGGCGCACAAACCGCCCAGTCTGCCGCGGGTGGCCATGGAACGCACCACCACATCCGGGTCCAGGGCGTGGCCCATCATGCGCACCCGGTCACCCAGCAAGGCGCCGCCGCTGATGGGCGACGACGGGTCAACCGCGATAATGCCGACCCTTTTGCCGAGACTCCGGTAATGACGGATCAGGCCGCTGGTCAAGGTTGATTTGCCGACACCCGGCGATCCGGTGATGCCGAGCACCAGCGCACGGTCGAAACTCGGCTTATCCAGGGAAGAAAGAAGAAAGGCGGCAGCGTCGTCGTTATCCTCGACAAGCGAGATGGCGCGGGCGATGGCGCGTGTCTGCCGGTTATGCAGACCCTCAAGAATTTTTTCCGGTTCGTGCCGCATGCGGATTTCAGAGAGCGCTCTGTTTGTCGTGGGAGGCGCAGGCGTTACGGAAGGCCTGGAGAATATCGAGCAGGGGCGTGCCCGGCGTGAAAACCTCTGCGATGCCGGCCTCCTTGAGCACGGCAATATCCTCATCCGGAATCACCCCGCCGCCGAGCACCTTGATATCAGCGGCATTGGCGGCACGCAGGGCGTCCATCACGGCGGGAAAGAGGCGGAGATGGCCGCCTGACAGGGAAGAAAGACCGATAACCGCAACATCCTCCTGCAGGGCGGCGGCGACTATCTCGGCAGGGGTGCGGCGGATGCCGGTGTACACCACTTCAAAGCCCGCGTCCCGCAGGGCACGGGCGATGAATTTCGCGCCCCGGTCATGGCCGTCCAGGCCCGGCTTGGCAATCAACACCCGGTATGGCTTATCTTTTTTCGACATTGGCGAATATTTCCTTGGAAAATTTCCCGAGCATGGTCAAATCCCGGCAGACATGAATGCCGCAGGACTCCATGGCGCTGATTTTTGCTGCCGCGGTGCCGCTGCCGCCGCTGATAATGGCCCCGGCATGCCCCATCCTGCGGCCGGGCGGAGCGGTCAGGCCGGCAATAAACCCCACCACCGGTTTTGTCATCTTCTCCTTGACATAAAGCGCCGCATCCTCCTCGGACCGGCCGCCGATTTCACCCACCAGCACCACCCCGTCCGTCCCGCTGTCTCGTTCAAATTCGGCAAGGCAGTCAATAAACGAGGTGCCGATGACCGGATCACCGCCAATGCCGAGACAGGTCGACTGGCCGATTCCTTGACGGCTCAATTGATGCACCACTTCATAGGTCAATGTTCCGGAACGGGAAACGACGCCGATGCGTCCGGTTTTGTGAATCGGTCCCGGCATAATGCCCGCCTTGCATTCCCCAGGGGTGATGATTCCCGGACAATTGGGACCGATCAAGCGGGAGCGGGTCAGGGAAAGGTAATTTTTCACCTTGAGCATATCAAGCACCGCAATGCCCTCGGTGATGCAGACAATGAGTTTCACCCCGGCGTCGGCCGCCTCGCAGATGGCGTCCGCGGCAAATGCGGGGGGAACGAACAGAAGGCTGGCGTCGGCTTTGGTTGCGCGAACCGCATCATGAACCGTATCAAAGACGGGAACGCCGTCAACCGCTTCACCGCCCTTGCCGGGGGTGACGCCGGCAACAACATTTGTGCCGTAGGCAAGGCACTGGGCGGCATGAAAACGCCCTTCCCTGCCGGTGATTCCCTGAATCAGCAATCGGGTCGATTTCTTGATAAAGATGCTCATGCCACCATCTCCGCCACTTTTGCCGCTGCATCGGCCAGGTCGCTTGCAGAAATGAGGCTGAGTCCCGATTCGGCCAGGATCGCCCTGCCCTGCTCCACGTTGGTGCCTTCCATCCTGATGACGACGGGCACGGAGATGCCGACATTTTTCGCCGCCTCGACAATGCCCCGGGCAAGCACGTCGCACCGGAGTATGCCGCCGAAAATATTAACCAGGATTCCCTTGACGTTGGCGTCGCTCATGATGAGGGCAAAACCCTTTTCCACCATTTCCGCGGTGGCGCCGCCTCCCACGTCGAGAAAATTCGCCGGTTCGGCTCCGGCCTTTTTTATGATGTCCATGGTGGCCATGGCCAGGCCCGCGCCATTCACCATGTTGCCGACATTGCCGGACAGTCTGATATAATTGAGATTATAGCGACGCGCCGCGACCTCGAGCGGGTCCTCCTCGTTTTCGTCCCGGAACCGACGAAGCTCCGGATGCCGGAAGAGCCCGTTGCCGTCCAGATCAACTTTGGCGTCAAGGGCAAGGGGCATCCCGTTTTTGGTGACAACCAGGGGATTAATTTCCACCAGCGAGCAGTCATTTTCAACAAAACAGGTATAAAGCGATGTGACAAAGGACGTCCAGATAGCGGTCCGCTCTTTTGCTATGCCGAAACCGAAAAGAAGCTGCCGGATGTGATGCGGCAGGATCCCCTGCAGCGGATTGACATGAACCTTGAGAATTTTCTCAGGCGTCATGGCCGCTGTTTCCTCGATATCCATCCCCCCGGCAGTGCTTGCCATGAACACAATCGAGGCGGTTTCCCGATCCGGCAGCACGGAAAGATACAGTTCGCGCTCAATGTCGACCGCCTCCTCGATAAGCACGGAGCGGACCAGACGCCCTTCCGCTCCGGTCTGGGGCGTGACAAGCCGCATGCCGAGGATATTGCCGCAACAGCGGGTGAACTCGTCGGCATTGGCGGCGAGCTTCACCCCGCCCCCCTTTCCCCTGCCGCCGGCGTGGATCTGCGCCTTGATCACCAAGGGAAATGAGGCCAATTCCCAGGCAGCGGCCAGCGCCTCATCAAGGCTGGTGGCCACCTTGCCGGAGGGAACGAGAATGCCGTATTTGCGAAAAAGCTCTTTTGCCTGAAACTCGTGAATTTTCATATAGCGCCGGATGAGCCGATGGCCCTGTTATCTCCCCAGTCGAAGTGATTCCGCAAAAAACTTATTTCGGAAAGCCCTTGCTGGTAAGCAGATCGGTGATCTCGTTTAAAATTGTCGGATCGTCGATTGTGGATGGCATGCGGTACTGCTTGCCGTTGGCGATGGCCCGCATGGTGCCGCGCAGAATCTTCCCGGATCGCGTCTTGGGAAGCCGGTTGGCCAGCATGGATTCCTTGTAGCAGGCGATCGGACCGATCTGATCGCGCACCATCAGGGTCAGTTCCTTTTTCACCTCCTCGAAATCACGATTCACTCCGGCCTTCAAAATAATAAATCCCACCGGCAGCTCGCCCTTCAACTCATCATGGGTGCCGATGACGGCGCATTCCGCCACGTCGGGATGGTTGGAGATAACCTCTTCCATGGCGCCGGTTGACAGTCGATGGCCGGCGATGTTGATAACGTCATCAATCCTGCCCATGACGTAAACATAACCGTCCTCGTCGATATAGCCGCCGTCGCTGGTTTCGTAATAGCCCTTGAAGTTGGACATGTATGACGTGACGAATTTTTTCTCATCCTTCCACAACGAGGCAAGGGTGCCGGGCGGCAGGGGCAGTTTCACCACCACATTGCCTTCCTGGTTGGGGCCGAGTTCCTTGCCGGTGTTATCAAGAATTCGCACATCATAACCGGGCACCGGTTTCGTCGGCGAGCCGGGCTTGACCGGAAATTCCTCGATGCCGCGACAGTTGGCGACAATGGCCCAGCCGGTTTCCGTCTGCCACCAGTGGTCAATCACCGGCCTTTGCAGAAGATTGCCGGCCCAGTGGTAGGTATCCGGATCAAGTCTTTCGCCGGCAAGATACAGGGCCTCAAAATTATCCAGGTTATATTTCCGGCAATATTCGCCGTTGGGGTCCTCTTTCTTGATGGCCCGGAAAGCGGTGGGAGCGGTGAAAAGCACCTTGACGCCGTGCTGGGAAATTACCCGCCAGAAGGCTCCGGGATCAGGGGTGCCGATGGGTTTGCCCTCATAAAAAACCGTGGTGCAGCCACGCAGCAGGGGTCCATACACAATATAGGAATGGCCGACGACCCACCCGACATCCGAAGCCGACCAGAAGACATCCCCGGCATCGACATTGTAGACGTTTTTCATGCTCCAGTTGAGGGCAACGGCATGACCGCCGTTGTCCCGCATGACCCCTTTGGGCATGCCGGTGGTGCCGGAGGTATAGAGGATATACAAAGGATCGGTGGCCTCGACCGGCACACAATCAACAGGTGTCGCCGCGCGTATCGCCTCCCGCCAGTCGAGATCCCGCCCCTGCTTGAGTTCCGCGGTGACAAAGGGACGTTGAAAGATAATGCACTTGTGCGGCTTATGGCTTGCCATGTCAATGGCATTGTCGACAAGAGGCTTATAGGCGAGAATCTTTTTCCCTTCAATGGCGCCGGAGGCGGTGACAACCACCTTGGGCTGGGCATGGTCGACCCGGATGGCAAGCTCATGGGCGGCAAACCCGCCGAAAACAACGGAATGAATGGCCCCCAGACGGGCGCAGGCCAGCATGGCCACCGCCGCCTCGGGAATCATCGGCATATAGATGATCACCGTATCGCCCTTGCCGACGCCCTGGTCGCGCAGCGCGCCGGCAAAAACAGCGACCTGATCCAGCAGTTCACGGTATGAGATTTTTCTGATCGTATCGGTGACCGGAGAATCGTAAATTATGGCCGCCTGCTCCCCGCGACCGGCTGCAACATGGCGGTCGACGGCATTAAAGCAGGTGTTCATCTCTCCGCCTGAAAACCAGCGGTAAAAAGGTGGATTATCATCATTGAGGACTCTGTCCCACTTCTTGTACCAGGATATCCCTTCAGCCGCCTCTGCCCAGAAAATATCAGGCTGCTCAATGCTGCCGCGGAAAATTTCGTCATACCGTGTCATGATCCGTCCTCAATCGTGCCTGTTAATAAAATCTCCTGAATCAGGTAGTTTTACCCATAATCAGGTTTCCATAGCATTGAAAATCAGCTTTGTCAAGCAGAGGTAAAACGTGGCGGGACAAGGTGTCACAGGGCGACATTTTTCACGGAGAAAGAGAAGGAAACGCGGAGGGATGATCGGGCAATAAAAAAACCCGCCGGAAGGCGGGTTTTTTTATTGCATTCATGCAGGGAAGATGATCAACCGCAGGAGCTCCCGCAGGAACCGCAGGCTGATTTTCCACCCAGCGGCACACTTGACGATATGGCGAATCCGGAACGGGGTCCGGCATCGACGAAATCGACCTTGATGCTGCCGCAGCTGCTCAGAAGTGATGAATCAACCAGGAATTTCAGAGTATCCTGGTCAAATACCTTGTCATTGTCTTTTGGCTCATCCAGAGCCAACCCGAGTGACGGGCCGGCTCAGCCGCCCTGCATCAGGGCGACACGGATAGCGGAATCAATACTATTCTGCTCCATATACGCCTTTAAATTTTTAATGGCCAGATCAGTCACATTCAACATTACGAAAACCTCCTGTTAAAAAAATTATGAAAAGATTATAAAAAAGTAAAACTGAAATGATTAATTCACGATGGGAGTGCTGCGAACTGATAAAAACACACGTTGAATTTAATAAAATTTCTCAAATTATAAGTTATTAAACGTGAGAAGTCAATAAAATGGTCACGGAGCAAAAAAAATCAAAAATGAGACATTTGTTTGCAGGACAGGCAACAACCATCTATAATCAAAAAAGAATTGACACCACTCCGCAATTCCCTCAATGCTACATTGTCAGATAAATATACAATGTGCATGAAAACAAAAAAAACAATACGGATGAGCGGATTTTTTCTTACTAATGTTCTGACCTTCAGGAATCGTCCATGAAAAAAATAGTTATTTCTACCGGTGGAGGGGATGCGCCCGGCTTGAATGCCGTCATCTATTCCGTGGTCATGGCCTCGCAGTGGCGCGGTTGGGAAGTATACGGCAGCCGACAGGGCTACCTGGGGCTGCTCGACGTGGACGAGCTCATTCGGCTCACGCCCAAGGATGTGGCTGACATCACCCCCACGGGTGGAACCATCCTGGGCTCAACCAACAAGGGCAACCCCTTTTCCATGCCGGTTGAAAACCTGGCCGGCGAATTTCAGATCCGCGACATTTCCGACCGGGTGATGAAAAATTTCAAACGGATGAATTTTTATTGCCATATCGCGGTGGGAGGTGACGGCAGTTTGGAG
Organism: Desulfobulbaceae bacterium DB1; assembly: GCA_001914235.1. Classification (NCBI taxonomy): domain Bacteria; kingdom Pseudomonadati; phylum Thermodesulfobacteriota; class Desulfobulbia; order Desulfobulbales; family Desulfobulbaceae; species Desulfobulbaceae bacterium DB1. The sequence goes on along the minus strand of MQUF01000019.1, from coordinate 4,192 downwards.
ATCGCCCACCGTTTTTTCACGGAAAAGGGCATGCCGGTCATCGGCGTGCCGAAAACCATCGACAACGACCTGCAGGCCACCCAGATGACCTTCGGCTTTGACACGGCTGTTTCCACCGCCACCGAGGCGCTGGACAAACTCCATTCCACCGCCAAATCCCACGACAGGGTGCTGGTGGTCGAGGTCATGGGCCGGGATTCGGGCTGGATTGCCTTGAATTCAGGAATCTCCGGCGGCGCGGATGTTATTTTGATTCCGGAATTGCCCTTTGATATCGATCTCGTCTGTGAAAAAATTACCGACAACGAGCTGCATGAAAAACATTATGCCATCGTGGTGGTGGCTGAAGGGGCAAAGGCCAAGGACCAGGAGGCGATTCACAAGGGAGAAGGTGAAATCGGCAGGGCCGAAAAAATACTCGGGGGTATCGGCGAATGGGTGGCCAAGGAAATCAACAAGCGCACCGGCAAGGACACCAGATCCTTGGTGCTCGGCCATCTGCAACGCGGCGGCTCGCCAACCACATTCGACCGGCTGCTGGCCCTGCGATTCGGCGCCACGGCCGTGCGGCTTGCCGAACAAGGCAACTTTGACCAGATGGTGGCCCTGTCCGGCGACCAGATGTGCGCCGTTCCGCTTGCCGATGCGGTCAAAGGCAGGAAAAAGGTGCCGCTGGACAGCGACAAGGTTCTGACCGCCCGGGAGATAGGCATCTGTTTCGGCGGCTGAACCGAAATCCGACCGCGTTTTTTTACGGGAGGTTCAGCCGGCAGACCCCGCCGCCGATTCACGAAACAAGGCGATAGGGCCGTTATTTCTCATCCTTGAATACGTCCAGATACTCCTGCCATTCCAGGGGGAGCATCTGGCGCTTCTTGTTATTACACTCCTTGCAGGCGGGCACGAGATTTCCCTTGCTGCTTTTTCCTCCGCGGGACAGGGGTTGCAGATGGTCCATGGTCAGTTCCGCCGGGGGAAATTTCCGCTTGCAGTAATAACAGATGCCCTCGGCAATTCTGTTTTGCCACCAGCGGCTTTTCCTGAGGTCCCGCGCCTTGGCCTTTTCCTTTTTTATCAGCCCCTCATCAATACCGATGAATCCGTAGTCATCCATCATTCTTCATCAACCAGATCGCCAAGGAGAATGTGCCGCGCCGCGCCGATCAGATACAGGGAACCGGCCACGCAAACCAGGTCATCACAACAGGATGCCCTTTCGGCGCAGGTCAATGCCTCTTTTACCGTGTCACAACAAACCGCCCGATGGCGCAACTCCTCCGGCAGTATGTCGAGAAGCTGGCCGGGTGTCGCCGACCGCTCGCTTTCAGGCCGGGTGAAAATGAGGGTATCACAAAGCGGGGCTATGATAGTGAGTGTTTTGCGGATATCCTTGTCCCCCATGCTGGCCCAGACGCAGATGAGTCTTTTATAGTCAAACTCCGTTTCCAGGCTTTGTTTCAGACAATCGACACCGGCCGGGTTATGGGCGCCGTCCAGAAGATATCGTCGCACATCCTCTTTTTCCGCGCCGTTTTCCTTTGCGTCGTCAGCCGTCATGATCCGTCCCGACGACACGTTCCGGCGGAAATATTCGAGCCTGCCCGGCCAGCGCACCTGCAACAGGGCGGATCTGATGCGATCCGGGTCAAGGGGGAAACCAAGGTTTTGCAGGAAATCCAGGGCAGCCAGGGCAATGGCGGCGTTATCGAACTGATACACCCCTTTCATTGCCAGACGGACGCCTTCTATTTTCAGACCAAGGGGACCAATAAAATTGTGGGTGCCTTTCTCATTTTTTTCAAAATAAAAATCACGCCCCAGCAAGGACAAGGGCGCGTTCTTTTCCCGGCAGACCCGGATGACAACCTCCCGGCTATCATCCGCCGCCACCCCGCTGACAACCGGGATGGACGGTTTGATAATCCCCGCCTTTTCCATGGCGATCAGGCGCAAGGTTGCCCCCAGGTGCATTTCATGATCCATTGAAACATTGGTGATGATGCTGACCAGGGGCGTGATGACATTGGTCGCATCGAGCCTGCCGCCGAGCCCCACCTCAAGGATGACGATGTCCACTTTTTCCCCGGCAAACCAAAGCAGGGCCAGGGCGGTGGTAAACTCAAAATAGGTAATCCGCCGGTCACCCAGGCTGTGCCGGATGCGGGTTGCGATTTCGGCAAAGTCCTTTTTCGAAATATAGCGATCATTGATGCGGAAACGTTCGCGAACGGAACTGAGATGGGGCGAGGTATAAAGACCGACCCGATAGCCGGCATCCGCCAGCAGGGTGAGCAAGGTGGCGGAAACAGACCCCTTGCCGTTGGTTCCCGCCACATGAATGAATTTCAGCTGTTTCTGCGGGTGATCAACACCTTCAAGAAAACCGGCCATGCTGTCAAGGCCGAGCTTGATCTTGAAAAACTGCAACCTGTCAAGATACGACCAGGCCTCTTCGTATTGCATACCTGTTACTTCCTGTTAAAAAGGGAATCTGCGCGACACCGGCGTTTCATCAAGACCGGATGAAAACGGGTAAAGATAGCAGAACACCGGCGGTGCCGCAAGAAAATCCCCTGCTCAGGCTTCATTTTGCCCCTCCCCCTTTTATGACGCACCGCAACAAAGACATTCCTCTTTAAAACAGCATGTTGCCTTTGCAACTTGGTGCCTTTGCGTCAAAAAAACGACTTTTGGCGAATACAACATATTGACAAATAATAAGAGCCTGAGTAAGAAAGAAAAATTCTATGCAAAATCAGCGAGAAGAGCCGGCACCAAAGTTTCGGACAGTGCATTAAAGACGAGAACACACCCTGACAAAAGGGAGCACCAATGAGCAAAACGAAACGAAAGCGGGGAATCGTGTTCGTGGCTTCCGCCTCGGCAATGAGCCAAGAGCAGATCTGCCCCCCCTTCGCCCCCCGGAATGCCGGTTTGTTTTCCATGTTGCATGCCCAATATCGCAATAAGTGGAAAGCATCAAGCTTTTTTGTAATAAGGAGACACCATGGAGACGGATTTTCCTTTTCTTTGTCTTCAATATCAAAATAAGTGAAATTTTAATCCGTCTATAGGGGCAATATGGCGGACAACTTTCCAATTATTGCACTGTTAACCATCAAAAAATGAATCCAGAAAACGGCACAATATCCAATTGGAATGAAGAAAAAGGCTTTGGGTTTATTCTCCCCAAGTCAGGCGGCAAAACCATCTTTGCCCATATCAATGACTATAGCCGAAATCATAAATATCCTTTTGCTGGGCTTGAAGTTGAATATTTTATTTCAAACGATCAAAAAGGGCGAAAATGTGCTGTCGATGTCCGCCCGTTAAAAGGACACAAGAAACCGAGTCCAAGTTCAAGACAAAAAATACTTTCTATCTTCCTCTTCTGCGGTTTTGCGATTGTCCTATATTCTCTCTTTGATTCTAAATTAATCCCTATAGAACTACTTGGTTTTTATGCGGCTCTGTGTGCAATTGCATTCATAATGTATGCAAAAGATAAAAGTGCAGCTGAATGGGGAAATTGGAGAACCGCAGAAAGCACTTTGCATATTTTATCGTTATTAGGTGGTTGGCCAGGTGCCGGCCTTGCGCAGAGCTTCTTGAGGCATAAATCTAAAAAAATATCATTCCGAGTAACATACTGGATTACGGTATTTCTAAATTGTGGAGCCCTTTATTGGTTGATAACACCAGAGGGTAGTCTTTGGTTAAACACCATAATTAAAAACATAAATCATGGCTAACAATTCAATACAGGAAGGGATGGAAATGGGGGAAATGGGGTCGGGCCACGCTAACTATTTAAAAGTAAAAGAAATAAGTATCAATTTGTGCCCATATTTCAGTTTATAATGGCGATTTTGATGTCAAAAATACAAATATAGATGATTCTATTGGCGTAATGGCAAGGGCAAAGAGGCATTATCTTCCAGGACAAATATGGCATCTTACTCACCGATGCCATAAAAGAGAATTCCTGCTCAAGCTAGTGATGGACAGGCGGAAGTGGGTTCAATGGCTATTTGAGGCGAAAAAACGGTATGGGTTGGTGATACTGAATTATGCGGTGACCTCGAATCATGTCCATTTGCTCGTCATGGATGAAAAGGGAAGAGACGTCATCCCTCAATCAATCAAGTTAGTGGCAGGAAGGACGGGGCAAGAATACAATTTGAGAAAAAAC